>CANQQQ010000039.1 GCA_947626025.1 uncultured Clostridia bacterium | reverse complement strand
CCATGTGGGAGCTGCCAGTAATAAGCCCTTATAGGGCTGAATAAATACCGCCCGTTTTACGGGCGGATATTTATTGTTCGTTTGTAATTTTTCTCTTATAATTTCCTGATAGCAATTTTGGAACATATCTTATAATTTTATATACAGCAAGTTTTATTTTTTTACTCCACATATAAGTCTTTCTAAGTCTATGAGTTAATGCATATTCTGGTTGATTAGTAACAACTAATGCATTTTGAACATTTTCTAGTGGAAAAATATAATTTGCATTATCATTATTATCCCAATTTCCCTCTGAATCTTTAAAACAGAAGTTAAATGTTGTTGCGTCAGTTAGAGTTATTTCAGCCTGAAAACCAAGCTCTGTTTTTTCCATTTTTAAATCATTTACATTATCCCAATTATCTCCAAAACCATAATGAATATAAACTTCTTCAGATTTATCTTGAAATAGTCTTCCTGTATAAGAAATTTTTACTACAGTATTCATTATTAATTTATCTGTATTAAAAAAAATATTTTTTGTTAACTCCATGTGTATTCTCCTCATAATAATTTTATCTTTAGATAAAATTATTATAGTATTAAATATGATTAAATGCAAGTATTTTTTACAAAAAAGTTTAAATTTCGCAAAAATGTAAAATATCATCAATTACACTTTGGGGAGTAGAAGCACCAGCAATTATTCCAATTTTATTAAAATTTCTTATATATTCATAGTTAAGATCATTTTTTGTTTGAATTAATAAAGCATTTTTACAATTTTTTTTTGCGATTTCATATAACTTTTTAGTATTAGAACTATGTTTTCCACCAATAACAATCATAAGATCTACTTTTTTAGAGAGTTCTTCTGTTTCTTTTTGTCGTGTAGAGGTGGTATTACATATAGTATTTCTAACAACAAGATTAATATCTTTTGATATTTGAGATTTTATTTTATCAACAATATTTTCAAATAAGGATAAACTAAAAGTTGTTTGTGAAATAATTAATAAATTTTTAACTCCAGAATTTTCTAATGCTTTAATTGCATTTTCAATGTCATCAAGAGTTTCTATTAAATAAGAATTGTCTCCACAGAAGCTAATTGTACCAATAGTCTCTGGGTGATCTTTATTCCCTAATAGAAAAATAAAATAATTATTATTTGAAAATTCTAAAGCAGTTTCATGAATTTTAGCCACAAAAGGACACGTAAAGTCTAAAAGTTTAATATTTTTTATTTTTGCTATTTCATAGATTTCCTTTGGTATTCCATGTGCTCGAATGATAACTTTATCCTTTGCATCTTTTATATTTTCGATTATAATAAGCCCTTTTTTTTCTAAATCTTTAATAACTTCTTCATTATGTACGATTTCTCCTAAGCAGTATACATTATTATTTATTTTTAATTCTTTTTGGGTACCATCAATAGCGGTCTTTACACCAAAGCAAAAACCACTGGTTTTACCTAATATTACTTCCATTATGACCTCCATAATTAATTTATGACATTATAACAAAGATAAATTTTAAATGTCAATTAAAAGAATTCTATTTTTAGCATATATTTAATTAATATAAAGAATTTTTTTATTTTTAATTATAAAAATTTTTTTAATGACTTGATAAAAAAATTAGTATGTGAAATAATTATAGTATAAAGGGGGGGAATTTTTTGAAAAAAATATTACGAATATTTTTGATTTTTCTATTTGCATTCATAATATTTACTATTGGTAAGTGTTCAAGTGCAAATTCAATAACGCGAATATCAATGGATATAAAAGTGGATGATTATGGAACAGCAGTAATTACTGAGGTATGGAATTGCGCTGCTACAGAGGGAACTGAAATTTATCATCCATATTATAATTTGGGAAATTCGCAAATTACAATGTTATCAGTTACAGATGGATCAACACAATACACAAAGTTGAATTCATGGAATACGTCAGGGACTTTAGAAAGTAAAGCAAATAAATTTGGAATAAATAAAATTTCTAATGGAGTAGAACTTTGTTGGGGAATAAGCAAGTATGGTACTCATACATACACTGTAAAATATGAGATAACTAATTTTGTATCAGAACTAACAGATTCTCAAATGATATATTGGACATTAATACCTTATGATTTTTCAAACTCAATAGGAGAGGTTTATATTAAGATATATACAAACTTCGATATACCAAGCACAACTGATGTATGGGGGTATGGTGATTATGGAGCACCAGCATATGTATATGATGGATATATAGAAATGCAATCAAATGGAAGATTATCACAAAGTGAATATATGACTATTCTTGTAAAATTTCCATTGGGAACATTTAAAACTTCTAATAAGTTAAATAATGATTTTAACTACTATTTTGAAATGGCGGAAGAAGGAGCAGAAAAATATGTAAATAATTCAGGAAATAGTTCTAGCAGTTCTGGTATATTAGAAGGAATTATGGCTTTTATTCCTATATTAATTAATGTAGTTATTTGGGGTATAATAGGATTTTCAATTTTAAGCGCTAGTTTATCAAAAAATAAATTCAATTTTGGCACTGGAGGAAGAGTAGTGGTAAAAGATGTGCCTTATTTTAGAGATATACCATGTAATAATGATTTGTTTAGAGCATATTATATAGGATATCGATATGGAATAATAAAAAATAAGACAGATATATTAGGAGCAATTATTTTAAAATGGCTTAAGGATTCTATTATTAGAGTAGAAAAAAGAGAAACAGGAAAAAAAGAGGAGTCAGTTGTAATTTTAAATGAAACTAATCCAGACTTAATTACTGATAAATACGAAAAAGAATTGTTTAATATGTTGCTAAAAGCAAGTGGAGATGGAATATTAGAAAATAAAGAGTTCGAAAAATGGTGTAATAATAGTTATTCAAAAGTTCTTTCATGGTTCGACGATATAATAGATCGAGAAAAAGAAGAATTAATACAAGAGGGAACAATAACAGTTGAAGAAGTTACTAAACTAAAAATATTTACTAGTAAGAGATATACTGCTACACAGAGAATGAAGGAAGAAGCAGACCAATTAGCAGGGTTAAAGAAATATTTACAGGAATATACTTTAATAAAAGAAAGAGAAGCAATAGAAGTTCACTTATTTGAAGAATATCTAATATATGCACAAATGATGGGAATTGCAAAAGAAGTTGCAAAACAGTTTAAAGATTTATACCCAGATATAATAGAAAGATCAAGTTATGGTTCATATGATAATATAGTATTTGTGTATACGTGTGCAACACATGGAGTATCAAAAGCAAGTGCAGCACAAGCTAGAGCACAAAGTTACTCTTCTGGAGGCGGAGGATTTTCTTCTGGCGGAGGCGGAGGAGGTTCCTTCGGCGGAGGCGGAGGCCGGAGGAGGTTTCCGTTAGAAAAAATGTCATTCTTTTGAATGACATTTTTTATATTTTAGAACTTTTCTATTATTTAAAAAAAATTATTAGTACTGATTTGCGGTTGTTAATTATTGTAACCATTATACAGTAAAAATTTTAATTAATGTCATTTTTTAATTCCCAACCTTTAATATTACTTCTACGAATAGCACCAGATAAATTTCCACGGATATGAGGTATATCAAGTTGTAAATCGTGAATCATTTTTTTCATATCTTCTCTTTTTGAAACACCATCCATAGGACAAGCTTTTGGCATTACTTCAATTCCATTTCTACGTATAAATTTATGGATCTCTTTTTCAGGTGTATAAACAAGAGGTCTAATTAAAGTCATTTTAGAGCGATCCATATAACTAATTGGTGCAAAAGTAGAAATAGAGCCAGTATATAATAAATTTAGCATAAATGTTTCTAAAACATCATCTTCATTATGCCCTAAAGCGATTTTATTGCAATTTTCACGTTTTGCTATACTATTCAAAATACCCCTACGTAAATTAGCGCATAAAGAACAAGGATTTTTTTCATTTCTTATATCAAAAACAATCTCTTTAATATGGCTTTCCTCTATTATAAGAGGAACATCAATATTAGAGCAAATTTTTTTTAGGAGATCAGTATTAAATCCATCAAAACCTGGATGAATACTAATTGCAATTAAATCAAATTTCTTAGGGTAAAAACGTGCTAGAGCTTTAAGTCCCATTAACATTGTAATAGAGTCTTTACCTCCAGATAAAGCAACTGCAATTTTATCTCCATCATCAATCATATTATAATTATCAATAGCTTTTCGCATATAACTCAATATTCTTTGCATAGTAAACTCCTATATTTTTAATAAATATAATAATAATTATACACAAAAAGTATAGAGAATTCAACGAAGTAAGCATAAAAATGAACTAATTTTATGTAAAAATTGATATTATATTTAAGATTTGTCCATTTTGATTTGCAGGTTCAAATATATAGAAATATAGATATGTCAAAAATTATTGGGCTTATGAAATTACTTTGGAATTTCAATATGTTGTATACTGTTATGTAATTTATTCAATTTATTTTCTATTTGTTTTTTTATGATATTATTATAATTAGTGTTTTTTTCACATTTTTCTTTATAATAATTAACTTTATCTAAATAATATTTATTGTTATCATTTAAATAAAGATTATAATATATGTATATTAATTCTTCAGATGCTTCTATTAATTCATCTACAATATCGTCTAATAAATCAATTGCTTTATTTATATCCTTTTTTATCCCAATTTCCAGATTTCCATTTTCATAAAAATATTTTGCTAAATTATATTTAGACCATGGGCATAAAGTAAATTTAGGACTTTGTGCTGATAAGGAATAATATTCAAAAGCTTTTTTTAGATTTTTTTCTTTAATAATACCTTGTCTGTAAAAATTTGCAATTTTATTTTCAGCCCAACTTTCTCCTAAGTTAGCAGAAATGAGATAATAATCAAATGCTTTTTTATAATTTTTATCATCCTCATATAATTTACCTAAATTATTATAAGCATATACATTGCCTAAAGAAGCAGAATTATTAAACATTTCAATAGCTTTATTTCTATTTTTATTTATATGAGGAATATCTCCATTTAATAAAATTATTCCCAAACTATTAAAAGCATTTGAACAATTTAAGCGTTTTGCTTTATTAAAATATTTTAAAGCTAAATAGAAATCACGCTTTGATTTATTCCCAATATGCCCTTTATAATATAAATATCCTATTGCCCAATTAGCTACAGGATGATTATTTTCAGCAGCAATCTTATAATAATTATAAGCTTCTTCATATCTTGATTTTCCAGTAATTACTCCATAGTATTCCATTGATGCCATTTCAAAACAAGCAAAGGGATTTCCTTTTTTAGCTAAGCCTTGAATACCTCTTACAGACCAAATACTTGAATTAAGCTGAATTTTAATAAAATCCTGTATATCATTAACAGATATATTTGTATCATATATATTTTTTTCAATAACATTATTTAATTGTTCATTAATATAGATAGGTTGTTTTTTTTCTAATATAACATAGAAAAGTACTTTTACAATAAAGGTATATAAGTCGCCTTTTTCTAAAGCTTGATATAACTCACTAGATAATTTAATGTTAACATCAGAGTCGTTCTTGCTTATTGTATATAGTTTATTACATATATGTTTTAATTTTATATTATCATTAATTTGCATTACAGTAATATTATCTAAATCAATTTCTGTATTTTCAATTAATTCAATTATTTTTCCAATAGTAATAACTAATACATTTTTATTATCCTTAAAATTATCTATAATTTCTTTAAAATAGTTTTTATATTTTACATTTATTGATCTAAGACCTGTACAATAATTATTTACAGTGCTATCTGCTACATCATAAGTATTAAAAATTATAGAGAATAAATCAGATTGAACAAATGTATTAATATTAGTAGTTTCTTCCTTTACAACTCGAAAAAAATTTCCAAAAGAAAGATAATTGTCATTTGTATTTAATCTTATAAATTTGTTTTGTGACATTGTATACCTCCAGAAATTATTATACTTTACAATATGAGTGAAGTCAATCACAATTGTGAATTTGCTGTGAATTATTTAAATGTGATGTGAATTGCGGTGAGTTGATATAAAAATAATAAATATATACAATATTTAAAAATCTTGTAATAGGAGTGATTTTAATAGAAACTATTATTAATAACTTAAAAATAAATTATATAAAAAAAGGAGAAGGAAAAACTGTATTAATTATTCCTGGGTGGGGAACTACAATAGATACTTATATTACACTTATTAATTCAATATCATCATATTCATGCGTTTACTGTTTAGATATGCCAGGATTTGGGAAATCCGCAGAACTTAAGAATAGTTGGAATGTAGATGACTATGTATCATTTATTATTAATTTTATAAAAGATCAAAATATAAAAGAATTAGATTTAATAGGACACTCTAACGGTGGAAGAATTATTATAAAATTAATGAGTAAAAAATTAGATTTTAAAGTAAATAAAATAATATTAATAGGAAGTGCAGGAATAGTGCATAAAAAATCTATTTCTAAAAAAATAAAAATAAAAATATATAAAATTTGCAAAAAAATATTAAAAATAAAATTAATTAATTTTATTTTTCCTAATTTATTATTAAAATTAAAAAATAATTTTGGATCAGAAGATTATAGAAATGCAAGTCCAATAATGCGAGAAACACTGGTGAAATTAGTAAATGAAGATTTAAGAGAATTTTTACCAAATATAAAAGTACCCACATTGTTGATATGGGGCGCAAACGATACGGAAACACCAATATCTGGAGCAGAGATAATGGAAAAATTAATTCCAGATGCAGGATTGATAAAGGTTGAAAATTGTTCACATTACGTCTTTTTAGAACAACCATACTATGTTAATAAAATTATAGATACATTTTTAAATGGAGAAAATAAATGAAAATATTAATTATTTTAGAATATTTTATGAATTTAATTATTTTATTATTTTTTTATATGCATATGTTTCAATTAAATTCATATTTTTTAAAAAAACAAATTAATTGGATAAAAAAAAATAATAAAAAAATAATATTTCAAAATTTAATTATAATAATAGCAACAATATTATTTATATCAAACAATATAATATACAATGTGCTAGGCGCTATACTTCTAGGGATATCAATTATTTATAATATTCCTAAGAAAAAGTCAAAAGTTACATTTAAAATTACAAATAGAGTTAAAAGAATGTTTATTACAGAAATATTATTAATTTTAATAATTATTTTAATAAATTATAATAATTATATTTTTATAAAATTAAGTGTATTAAATATATTAGCACCGATAATATGCGTGATAGCTAATTTTATAAATTATCCAATTGAATATATTATACGAAAAAAATATATTAATGAAGCAAAAAAAATATTAAAAAATATGCCTGATTTAATAGTAATTGGAATTACAGGGAGTTATGGAAAAACCAGTGTAAAAAATTTCTTAGAAAAAATCTTAGAAAAAAAATATGAAGTATTAAATACACCTAAAAATTATAATACAACTATGGGAGTGGTAAAAACAATCAGGGAAAATTTAAAACCAACTCATCAAGTATTTATATGTGAAATGGGAGCAACAAAACCTAAAGATATAAAAGAAATTTGTGATATAGTCCATCCTAAATTAGGAATTATAACTTCAATTGGACCACAACATTTAGAAAGTTTTAAAAGCATAGATAATATTATAAAAACAAAGTTTGAATTAGCAGATAGTGTTAAAGAAAATAATGGAATGATATTTCTTAATTATGATAACGAATATTTATCAAAACAAAAAATTAATCAAAAATGCATAACGTATGGAATTAAGAAAGGATTAGATTATAATGCAATTAATATAAGTTCATCTTCAAGAGGATCAACTTTTACAATGATAGATAAAAATTCAAATCAAGAAATAGAATTTAAAACAAAACTTATAGGTTCGCATAATGTTATAAATATTGTAGGTGCAATCGCTATTGGCAATTACTTAGGGATACCATTGATTGACATTGTACCACAAGTAAAAAGTTTAAAGAATGTCGAGCATAGATTACAATTATTTTCTCATGAAAGACTTGATATAATAGATGATTCATATAATTCTAATCCAGTTAGTTCAAAGTCAGCAATAGACACATTAGCACAATTTGAAGGCACAAAAATTATTGTTACACCAGGATTAATTGAATTAGGAAATGATGAGGAAAAATACAATATGGAATTAGGAAAATATGCTACAAATTTTTGCGATTATATTTTCTTAGTAAATAGCAAACAATCGCAATATATTCTGAAAGGAATTAACTCTACAAATTATGATAAGAAAAAAATATTTAATGTAAATAGTCCTCAAGAAGCAATTAACAAAATATTAAATTTAAACGTAAATGGTAAAATAACAGTTTTACTAGAAAATGACTTACCAG
Source organism: uncultured Clostridia bacterium (assembly GCA_947626025.1). GTDB lineage: Bacteria > Bacillota > Clostridia > TANB77 > CAG-508 > CAKPSH01. The sequence goes on along the minus strand of CANQQQ010000039.1, from coordinate 6,821 downwards.
ATAATTATAATATATAAAAATAAATTTCCATTAGAATTAGAAAGGAATGATGAATGTGAAAATAAAAGTAGGAGTATTTTTTGGAGGAAAAAGTGTTGAACATGAGGTATCTATAATTACTGCAATTCAAGCTATTGAGAATATAGATAAGGAGAAATATGATATTATCCCTATTTATATAGCAAAAGATAATAAAATGTATTGTGGTAAATTGGTAGGAGATATTAATCAATATAAAAATATCGAAAAATTAATAAAAACAAGTTCTCAAGTAACACTTGCACAAAAGTATAACAAAGTTGTTTTAATGAAATGTAATAAGAAATTTTTTGAGAATAGTATATATGATTACATCGATATTGCATTTCCGATTGTACACGGAACAAATGTTGAGGACGGAACTTTACAAGGATATTTAAAAATGTTTAATATTCCATACGTAGGATGCGATGTTATTTCATCTAGCTGTGGAATGGATAAATATGTTTGTAAATGTGTATTAAAAGAAAATAATATACCTGTTTTAGATTGTAAATGCTTTACTGTAAAAGAATATAATGAAAATGCAGAAAAAATTATAAATGAACTTGAAAAAGAAATTTCATATCCTATGATAGTAAAGCCTGTAAACTTAGGTTCAAGTGTAGGAATACAAATTGCAAAAAAACAAGAAGAATTAGAAGATGCAATAGAAAATGCGTTTACATACTCAAAGAAAATACTTATAGAAAAAGCAATCAAAAATTTAAAAGAAGTTAATTGCTCTGTTGTTGGAGACTATGAATTTGCAGAAGCATCTGAATGTGAGGAACCAGTGAAAACTGATGAAATTTTAAGCTTTAGCGATAAATACCTATCTGGAGGAAAGAAGACAGGAGGTACTAAATCTATGAATTCAGGAGTATTAAAATTACCAGCTGATATTACTAAAGAAGTTAAACAAAAAATTCAAGAACTTAGTTTAAAAACTTTTAAAGCATTAGGATGTTCAGGAGTTATTCGTATAGATTTTATAATAGATCAAGACTCTAATTCAATATATGTAAACGAAGTAAATACAATACCAGGATCATTATCTTTTCATTTATGGAAAGCGACAAATTTAGAGTATAAAGATTTATTAAATAAACTTATTGATTTAAGTATGAAAAGAAACCGTGAAGAAAAAAATACTATATATTCATTTGATAGTAATATTCTAGCACAAAATTTTTCAAACGGATTAAAAGGACTAAAAGGAAAATAATAAATTTATTTAAGATCAAAAAATAAAATTGAATTATTGTTACAGAATTGGATATTTTAAAAAAATTAGCACTCTAACATTGACAGTGCTAATTTTTTGTGCTAAAATATTCAAATAAAGAAGAGATATGGAGGGATTAAAATGTCAAAGAAACAATTTAAGGCAGAATCAAAAAGAGTATTAGACTTGATGATTAATTCAATTTACACAAATAAAGAAATATTTTTAAGAGAATTAATATCAAATGCTAGTGATGCAATAGACAAATTATATTACAGATCTTTAACAGATAAAAACATTAAAGTAAATCATAAGAATTTAGAAATTAATATAAAGTTAGATAAGGAAAATAGAAACATTACTATTACAGATAATGGATGTGGTATGACAGAAAAAGAGCTAGAAACAAATTTAGGAACAATAGCGCAAAGTGGCTCATTAGCTTTTAAACAACAAAATGAGCAGAAGAAAGATATTGATATAATAGGACAATTTGGAGTTGGTTTTTATTCATCATTTATGGTTAGTGACAAGGTAATAGTAAAATCAAAATCACCTGATGCTGAAAAAGCATATTGTTGGATATCAGAAGGAATTGATGGATATAGCATAGAAGAATGCGAAAAAAGCGACATAGGAACAGAAATTATTTTACATATTAAACAAGATACAGAGGATGAAAAATACAGTGATTTTATAGATGAATATAAAATAAAAGAATTAATAAAAAGATATTCTGATTACATTAGATATCCAATTAAAATGGAAGTAGAACATAGTAAGTTAAAAGAAGGTACAAAAGATGAATATGAGAAAGTAAAAGAGATAGAAATATTAAACAGTATGATTCCAATTTGGAAAAAGAAAAAAGGAAAAATAAAACAAGAAGAATATGATGAGTTTTATATGGGAAAATTCAATGATTGGGAGAAACCATTAAAAACAATTCACACAGAAGTAGAAGGTCAATATAGCTATAACGCTCTTTTGTTTATTCCAAATCATTTACCTTATGACTATTATACAAAAGATTATGAAAAAGGACTACAATTGTACTCAAATGGTGTACTTATAATGGATAAATGTCAAGATTTATTGCCAGATTATTTTGGATTTGTAAAAGGATTAGTAGATAGTCAAGATTTATCTTTAAATATATCAAGAGAGATGTTGCAACATGATAGACAATTAAGAGTTATAGCAAAAAATATAGAAAATAAGATAAAATCTGAATTAGAAAAAATGCTTAAAGAATCAAGACAAGAATATGAGGCTTTTTATAACATTTATGGGACACAGTTAAAATATGGAACTTATGATAATTATGGAATTAACAAAGATAAATTAAAAGATTTATTATTATTTACATCTTCTTATAATGAAAAATTAGTAACATTAAAAGAATATATGGAAAGAATAAAAGAAGGACAAGATACAATTTATTATGCAGTTGGAGAAACAATAGATAAAATTAAAGGACTTCCACAAATAGAATTGGTACAGAACAAAGGATATGAAATACTTTATTTAACAGAGAATATAGATGAATTCGTATTAAGAGTTTTGATGGAGTATGAAGGAAAAAAATTTGTAAATGTATGTTCAGAAAATGTTGACATCGGAACAGAAGAAGAAAAGGAAGAGCTAAAGAAATTAGCAGAAGATAATAAGGATATGATTAATTTAATGAAAGAAACATTAAAAGATGATGTCCAAGATGTTAGATTTACTAACAGATTGAATAAACATCCAGTATGTTTAACGACAGAGGGGGCAATGTCTATTGAAATGGAGAAAACATTAAATAACCAAATAGGAAATGATAATTCTGTAAAAGCACAAACCATCTTAGAAATAAATAAAAATCATATCATTGTTAATAAATTAAAAGAATTATATAGTAATAATAAAGAAGAACTAAAAAAATATAGCAAAATATTATATGCACAAGCTAGATTAATAGAAGGTTTAAAAATAGATAATCCAACAGAATATAGTAATTGGATTTGTGAATTAATATCAAATGTTAAATAAAATAATCTAGCCAATAGGTTTATTAAACAGAAAATAACTTACAAAATTTTATATTTATTTCCTTTCAGGTTAAAAAAATATATATAGGAAGATTTAAATGTAGCTTATTTAAATCTTCTTTTTTATCTTTTGTTATCTTACTCATTTACTTAAAACTCTACGTGTACTTACATATTCATTAAATGATTTCACAGCAACTTTAAAAGATTTTCCAACTTTGATACAAAGAAAATCAGAACGATGGAATAAATTTAAACATGTTTTATTTCCTATTCCTAATATTCTTCTTACATCTGCTGTTGTATAAAATTTCATTTCGTTTTCCATAAGTTTTTTCTCCTTTCATTTTTTATTTATGATGATATTTTCCTTATCCCTCATCACCGGGGAATTATTAGATGGTAATTTACATTACTTCACTGGAATTTCACCACTCCGACTTAAGTCCAAGTTGCACCCTATACGATGAGTTAAGGCTATGCAAGTGTCTCATTATATTGTATCTAACAACTTAAGTATTCAATTTAAAATAGTACAATCTAAAGAATTTTTAGCAATTCTATTGACTTTTTTAAGTAATTATTGTAAGTTATATATATCTACAAGCAATTACTTGACTTTAACAAATTATAATGTAACCTCTATAATTTGTCAAGAGATTACAACAGAATTTTTAAAGTATTTTTAGGAGTGGAAAATGAAAGCTAATTTTTATATAGAAAGTGGGCGTTTTTGCCTTGCTTTTGACAGATATGTAATTGAAGAAATAAACGGAAAAAGATATATTTTACCAGAAAAAGGATCAAAAAGTCATGCTGCAACCTTTTCTGATTGGATAGATAGATACTTAATAGATATTTTAAATATTGGAAAAAAGGTATATTACAAAGAACAAGTTGAAGATATTGAAATTTTAGATTATGCACAAAATTATGGATTATTAGGATTTATGGCTGATTTTCCAGTTAATAGATATTATATATTAGACGATATTGTTGCTTTAAGAGATTATAACTTAATTGATTATGAAGATCATATAACTACTATTAAATTAGAAGATTATTTAAAGATATTTATGCCAAAATTGAATGATAAGCAAATTAATGAACTTACCCAAAAATGTAGAAAAGATATATCTCCTAGAATTATGGAAAAATATCTTACTCCTGAATTAAATGAATTTTTGATTTTTTCTAAAAATTATGGAGAGCCTATTGATATGATTCTACAATATGCAAAGATTTTATATGAACATTTAGTTCATTTTGTAGAAGAACGACATTTAAGAAATTATTCACAACTTATAGCAATAAATAATCTTTATACTAATATAGATAGTTTACACAACAATGAAATTGGTTTAGTTTATGGTTATTTAAAACAAGCAATAGATTTGAATTTTTTAGTCAATCTATCGCAAGATACTATTATGCTTAAAATTTGTAAATTCTGCCATAAAGCATTTATTCCAAAAAACTCAAAGGCAGAATATGATACCCCTCAATGTAAAAATAAAGCTAATGTTTATAGTTTTAGAAAAAGAGCTCAAGAAGAAACTAATTAATTGTAGGGGGATTGTTAATTAGAAGATATAATTGGGGGCGAATATTGAAGAAAGGCAGTGATTTTTAATTAATGAATCTTGAAAATTTAAAGAATTTAGAAAAAGATTTATCAAAAAATAAAACTTTTGATAAAATGATAACTTCTTTTATGAAAGAATTATCTAATGTTTTACAAAAGAGTACTAATACAGAAAATATTATACATGGTAATGAAATTTCCAATAATTTTGAAGAAGGAGAAGTGAATTTTATATATGGGCTAAGGGATGAAAATGTTATTTTATTAAATCCAAATACTGGAGAACAAAAAAGTATATATATTGCAACTTCTAGCAAAGAAAAAGAAACTCTTAATTCTAAAGGAATTTACGATAATATATATGAAATGGACAAAGATATTTTTCATAGACTAGATTTTGGAGATAAACTAATAATGAAAAATGGCAACTTCGAAATTTATAATGGTGAAGTTGAAATAAAAGATGATAAAACATGGTTTCTATTAGACGATATGAATGGTCAACGAAAAAAGTATGATAATACTAATTTTATAGTAAAAGAAGATCAAGGTAAAAAACTTCTACTAACTCATGAAAATGGAAAAGGACATATTTATATATATAAAGACATATATCCTGATTTTAAAGTAAATGACATAGTAACAAGGGTTGATGGAAAATACTATAAAAAGTAAAAGAGGTATATATGGAAGAAAAAAAGAACATATTATTTTCTTTAATCAAGGAAAATGAAAAAGAATATGTTGAATTAAAAATAATTTTGATTTTAATGATCAGTATTATAAAGATTTGGTTTTAAAATATATAAATGACTTTGGAAGCATAACTAAAAAAGATTTAGATGAATTGCTAATGGATAAGCTACCAGATAGTTTAAATGAAGAACAGAAAAAAAGAAAAATTAGATATTTAGTAAATGAAATTTTAAATAAAAAAGAACAAAAAATTAAAAATATTGGAACAACTAGATATTCAATTTGGACTTTAAAAAAACAAAAGTTGAGCCGAAGTTGAGCCGAAATACTGCCGAATTCTTCATTAAAAGTTATAATTTTGAATAAAGATAATAACTAAACTATAGAATAAAACTAAAAAAGAAAGGCATAAATGAACAATTATTTAGAGAATTTAGATGAAAAAATAAAGAAATATTTTAAAATATTATCAAAGGAATTTCCAGAATTTTTAAATGACTATATAAATACATCTGAAATGCAAAAACAAGCAAGAATTAGCGTGAGTTGTGGAACTATATATTCTAAAATGTATAATCAAATGAGGTATTCTAGTTTGGATCATAGTGTAGCAGTAGCTTTAATTATTTGGAATTTTACAAAAGACAAGAAACAAACACTTTCAGGATTATTTCATGACATAGCAACACCAGTATTTAAGCACTCTATTGATTTCATGAATAAAGATTATGAAAAACAAGAGTCAACAGAAGAACTAACCACAAAAATAATTAGTGAATCTTTATAAGGTTTAAATTCCATAAAAAAGTTCTCCTTTCTGTTTATTTGAAGAACTTTAAAACTACTTGATATATTTCCTTGAAACTTTCTTGAAACTTTTTCTTGAAGAAAATAAGCCAATTTTATAGAATTTTTCTGAACTCAAAAAAATTATGCTATTCTTCATTTTATTGATGAAAAATAGCATAATTCATAACTTTTAAATCTTTATAAATTCTCTTAAATTCCCTTGAAAAAGGGCAAAAAATGGTCGAGGTGACAGGGATCGAACCTGCGACCTCATGGTCCCAAACCACGCGCGCTACCAACTGCGCTACACCTCGATAAAATATTAAATTAACATGCCTATATAATATAACACAGTTTTAAGAAAAAATCAAGATTTTTAGTAAAAAATTTTTAGTATATAAATTGCAATATTAAGTGTCCGCTTTTTTTGTACAATGTTGTGTTTTTTTATTTTATACTTGTAATGCTGATT
>CANQQQ010000038.1 GCA_947626025.1 uncultured Clostridia bacterium | reverse complement strand
CTAGAGGAACAAGTAGGACAAGAAGAATTACCACAAGATGGAGAAACACAAGAAGTAGAGGAAGAATTAGTACTAGATAGGGAAATAGAAACAGAAGAAGATGGAAGCTATGTATTAGACATAACGGAAGTAGGCTCATATGATGTAGTAATAGAAAAACCAGGATATTTAAGTTATACAGTAGCAAAGATAGAAATAACACCAGGATTAATAGTAGAAATACAAGAACACAAATTAATAGCAGGAGAAGAAATAGAAGATGGAGAAATAGAAATAGCAGACTTAGTAGAATTAAATGCAAATTTAGGAATAGAAATCACAGAAGACAACAAAGAAGAGAAAGGAAGGTATGACTTAAATGAAGACAGAAGAATAGACATGACAGATAGAACTATATTAAAGAAAAACTATGGAAAAAAGGCAGAATATGAAGAATGGGTAGATCCAAATTCTATAGATTCTATAGAAGACGAAGAAGATGATGAACAACCTTAGAATAGGTTAAAATTGTAAATAATATAATTATTATAATAACCCTCAATGAACAAACTTTGTTCTTTGGGGGTTATAAAATTGTATAGCGATTATCAATTGCCTGTTTTTACAGAGATATTCTTAACGATATTTTAACATGAAATTTCTAATTTCTAAACAATGCATAAAAATTTCCAATTAGGTCAAACTAAGGAAAATAAGATTTGTAGGAAGTGAAATGAATGTTACCAGTTAATGCTAATGGAATTGTTTTAGATAAAAATCAATTACAAAAATACTTAGAAAATATGGCATCAGAGCATATTTTATGTGCTAAATCTAGTAAGGAAACATACCCAATTCCAAGACTAAAAGATAATTTTAATTATATTACAAAAACATATGATATATTGAATGTAAATTTAAAAACGGGGGTACAAATCCATCCAGCAGGGGAGTGGTTGTTAGATAATTATTATATAATAGAAGAAACTGTGAAATTAATAATAAAGGAGTTACCACTTAAAAAGTATATAAATTTTATAGGAATGGCAAATGGTGAATATAAAGGTTATGCTAGGATATATTGTTTAGCTTATGAGATTGTATTATATACAGGAGGAAAACTAAAATTAGAAAATATAAAAGAATTCCTAAAGAGTTATCAAAACAAGAAAACATTAAACATGGAAGAAATATGGGATATAAATCTCTTTTTTAAGATTGTACTAATCGAGAAAATTAGGAGAATCTGTGAAAGTATTTATTCTGCACAAATTCAAAAATTAAAGGTGGAAAGTTTAGTAGAAAGATTTTTGGATAAAAAATCAAAAGAAGAGCAGAAATTTAAAATAGTATATGATACTAAAAATGTAGATATTGGAGGAAATAGATATCAATTTATAGAATATCTATCATATAAATTAAAAAAATATGGGAGACAAGGAATACCATATTTAAACATATTAGAAGAAGAAGTAAAGAAACAGGGATTGACAGTTGAAGAGATAAGCAAAAAAGAACATTATGATATAGCAATAAAAAAGGTTGCAATGGGAAATGCAATAATAAGTATACATGAATTACAAAGGATGAATTTTGAAAAAGTATTTGAAAGTATAAATGGAGTAGAAGAAATATTAAAGCAGGATCCAGTAAATGTATATGACAACATGGACTATACAACTAAAGAATATTATAGAAATAAAGTAAAAGAAATATCAAAGAAAATAAAATTATCAGAAATTTATATATCTCAGAAGGCATTAGAATTGGCAAACAATGTTTATGAGAAAGAAGGGAGAGTTAAGAAGGCACACATTGGATATTATTTAGTTGATAATGGAATAAATGAATTATATAAGGTATTACAAGTTAATACTAAAAGCATACCTAATAAAGTTAATATATATATATCGGCAATATCAATCATTTCATTAGTTCTATCAATTTTATTATCAATTAGTTTAAGAACAAAAAACATTATTTTATTAATAGTAGAGTTCATATTAATATTTATTCCTACAAGTGAAGTGGTTATAAAAGTAATTCAAACTATTTTAAACAAAATTATTAAGCCAAAACTTATTCCTAAAATGGATTTTTCATCAGGAATTCCAGAAGAATATACAACTATGGTAGTAATACCAACTGTATTAGACAGTGGAAATAAAACTAGAGAACTGCTAGAAAAATTAGAAGTATTTTATTTAGCAAATAAAAGTGAAAATATGTATTTTACACTATTAGGGGACTGTACAACGTCTAAAAATAAAATAGAACCTTATGATGATGATATAATGCAAAATGCAGAAATGATCCTAGAACAGTTAAATAGTAAATATCCAAAAGAAGGCTTACCAATTTTTAATTTCGTTTATAGAAATAGACAATGGAATGGTAAAGAGGAAAGCTTTCTTGGATGGGAAAGAAAAAGAGGACTATTAAATCAATTCAATGAATATCTTTTAGGAAATCTAAATAATGTATTTAGAGTAAACACAATAAATGATTGGAAGATAAAAAGAGAAAACAAACTTCCTAAGATTAAATATATAATTACATTAGATGCGGATACGAATTTAGTATTAAATTCAGGTATACAGCTAGTTGGAGCAATGGCTCATATATTGAATACTCCAGAATTAGATAAAGAAAAAGGACAAATTATATCAGGACATGCACTAATGCAACCGAGAGTTGGGATTGATTTATTATCTAGTAAAAAAAGCAAATTTGTAGAAATATTTGCAGGAATGGGTGGAACAGATTCATATGCAAATGCGATATCAGACATTTATCAAGATAATTTTGATGAAGGAATTTTCACAGGAAAGGGCATTTATGACTTGCAAATGTTTTCTACAATTTTAAAAAATGAAATACCAGAGAATACAGTTTTGAGCCATGATTTGCTAGAAGGTAATTATTTAAGATGTGCATTAGTATCAGATATTTTAGTACTCGATGGATATCCTACTAGTTTCAATAGCTTTATAACAAGACTTCATAGATGGATTAGGGGCGATTGGCAAATTATTAATTGGATAACAAATCCAAAAATGAATACTTTATCAAAGTTTAAAATTATAGATAATCTAAGGAGAAGCCTATTAGAAGTTACTGCATTTATAAATATAATACTATTATTATGTGTAAAAATATTTATGAATGTTAAGATAGGATTTCCGTTAACAATATCAATATTATGTATATTAGTGCCTACTGTATTAGACTATATAAATTATATAGTATTTAAACAAGAAGGTATGAAAAAGCAGAAGAGTTTTTCTAGAAGCATCGGAGGACTTCAAGCAAGCTTCATGCGAGCATTGATAGAGTTTTCAGCGATTCCGTATAAGGCATATTTATCATTTTCCGCAATCGGAAAAACCCTTTATAGGATGAAAGTATCACATAAAAATTTATTAGAGTGGACGACTTCAGAACAAGCAGAAAAACAAGCAAAAAAAGGGATAAAAGATTATTATTTGAGTATGAGTGTAAATATAATATTTGGAATTTTAACCATTATTATAGGAATATTATACTTTCCTCCTACAATTATTTTAGGAATAATTTGGATATTATCACCAGCAATTTGTTGGTATATAAGTAGAGAAAATATTATAGAAAAACCAATTACTAAATTAGATGAAGAACAGAAGGAATATTTAAACAGAATAGCAAAAGCTACATGGGAATATTTTAATGAATATATGAACAAAGAGAATAATTATCTACCACCAGATAATTATCAAGTAAATAGAAAAGAAAAAGTAACAAATAGAACATCATCAACAAATATTGCATTAGGACTACTTGCGATTATTTCTGCATATGATCTAAAATATATTGACTTACAAACGGCAATTACTAAACTAGAATTGACATTAGAAGTAATTATAAGACTACCAAAATGGAATGGGCACCTTTATAATTGGTATAATATTAAAACATTAGAGCCACTTGTGCCAAGATATATATCATCAGTTGATAGCGGAAACTTCGTTGGATTTTTATATACAGTCAAACAATTTTTAAAGGAGAAAGAATATACACAATACAAAGATAGAATACAGATTTTAATAGAAGAAATTGACACAATTATAAATAATACAGACTTCAGTGTTTTATATGATAAGGAAAAAATGCTTTTATCAATAGGATTTGATATAGAGGAAAATAAGCTGACAGACACATATTATGACCTATTAGCTTCAGAGGCAAGGCAAGCAAGTTTTGTAGCAATAGCTAAAAGAGATATACCAGAAAAGCATTGGAACAGTTTAAGCAGAACTCTAACAGAAATGAATAACTATAAAGGGCTTATCTCATGGTCTGGTACTGCATTTGAATATTTAATGCCACATATCAATATTGTAAAATATCCAGGTAGTTTAATTGATGAATCATGTAAATTTATGATAAAAAGCCAACAAGAATATTCTAAAAAATTAGGAATTCCATGGGGTATCAGTGAAGCTGCGTTTAATTTAAAAGACTTAAATAATAACTATCAATATAAGGCATTTGGAATACCATGGTTAGGATTAAAAAGAGGATTAGCAGACGACATGGTAATTTCCACTTATGGATCAGTACTTGCAATAAATGATTATCCTAGTGAAGTCATAGCTAATCTAAAAAGACTGGAATCAGCTGATATGTTAGGAAAATATGGATTTTATGAATCAATAGATTATACACCAGAAAGACTTAACAAAGACATGAAAAGTGCACCAGTAGAGACTTATATGGCTCATCATCAGGCTTTAATTTTACTATCAATAAATAATTTATTTAATAATAATATATTGCAAACAAGATTTATGAAAAACCCAGAAATGAGAGCAATAGATGTATTATTACAAGAAAGAATGCCAGAGAATATGCTTATAACAAAAGAGAAAAAGGAAAAAATAGAAAAAATAAAATATACAGGATATGATAGTTATGAAGAAAATATTTATACTAAGATAAACGAAAACTTAGTCCCTGTAAATGTAATATCAAATGAAGATTATAGTGTTATAATAAATGCAAAAGGAGAAGGATATAGTACCTATAAAGATATAGCAATAAATAGATTTAAAGAAACAAATGATAAAAAAGGTGGAATATTCTTTTATATAAAGAATATAAGAACTAAAAAAATTTGGAAAGCAAATGTAGACGCATTTAGTAATAAACCTGATAAATACAGTGTAAGTTTTGCTCCAGATAGAGACAAATTAATAAGAAATGATGAGAATATAGAAACAACTCAGGACATAGTAGTGGCACAGGATACAGGAACAGAAATTAGAAAAATAACATTAAAAAACAATTCAAATATAGAAGAAACGATAGAAATATCATCAATATTTGAACCTATATTATCAACTATGAATCAAGATTATTCGCACAGGTTATTTAATAATTTTGGATTAAGATATGAATTTTTAGAAGATAAAGAAGCAATATTAATTAAAAGGAACAAAAGAGAAAATGAAGAGGAATTATATGTTGGAACATGTTTTTATACAGATAATGAAAACACTATAGGAGAACTAGAATATGAATTCAATGGGAATACTGTGGATAAGTATGTGGAAAACTCGATGCCTTTTTCGAGAAAAGTTACAAGGCAAGTTGAGCCAGTTATAGCTTTTAGAAGGACTATAAAAGTACCACAAAATGGAAAAGTATCTTTGAATTTTATTATAACAGCTGCAGAAGACAAAGAAGAAGTATTAAATAATTTAGAATATTATTTGAATGAAGAGAACATTAAACGAGAATATGAACTTTCAAGAGTAAGGGTAGAGGAAGAAGTAAAATATCTAAGAATAACTGGAAAAAATTTGAAAAACTATCAAAGAATGTTACCATATATACTATTTCAAAATCCAACAAAAAGACTATACATTAGTAGAATGGATAAAAATAAACATTCACAAGAAGAACTTTGGAAATATGGAATATCAGGCGATATACCAATAATGCTAGTAAGAATAAAAAATATAGATAATATATCAGTAATACGAGAAGTCCTAAAAGCATATGAATTTTTTAAAACTAAGAATATTAAATTTGATTTAGTAATATTAGATGAAGAAAAAAACTCATATGAGAAGTATTTAAAAGAAGCTATTTTTAAAGAAATAGCTAATACCCAATTATCATATTTATTAAATTCAGGAATATATGTGATAGACAATGACGAAGATTTAAATCTATTTATCCTTAGATCAAATTTTATAATAGATGCAAATAAAGGAAGTATAAAAAATGTATTAAACGAATTAGAGGAAGACTATCTGTATTCTGTAAAGAATGTTGCACAAGATAAAAAAGAGCAAATAGCAAAATCCGATTTTGAAAATATAAATAATTACTTTAATGTTCAAAATTTAAAATACTATAATGAATATGGAGGATTTTCAGAAGATGGAAATGAATACCGAATAAAGCAAAATGTAAATAATCCTATACCAACAGTTTGGAGTCATGTTATGGCAAACAAAAAGTTTGGAACATTAGTAACAAACAATATGGGAGGATTTACTTGGAGTAAAAATAGTAGATTAAACAGAATAACCGCATGGTCAAATAATTTAATAACTGATGAACCTTCAGAAGTTATATATATAAAGGATAAGGATTTAATGAAAAGCTTTTCAATAGGAAAAGTACCTAAGCCAGATGAGAATGAGTATTCTGTAATATATGGATACGGATATGCAAAATATTATCACTCAAATTGTGGAATAACCCAGGAATTAGACGTATTTGTGCCAACTAATGATAGTGTAAAAGTAAATATTTTAAATCTAAAGAACACCACACAGGATAAGAAAAATCTAAGTTTAATATATTATATAAAGCCAGTTTTAGGAGAAGATGAACTTAAATCAAATGGATATATAGACTTAAACTTTAATAAAAATGCAAATTTAATATCTGTAGAAAATTTATATGAAAATGGGATAAGCAAAAACGTATTTGTTTCAAGCAGTGAACCAATAGCATCATATACTGGAAATAAGGTCAGTTTTATTGGTAACGGAAGCATTAGAGATCCAGAAGGATTAGACAAAATATCTCTAACTAATGAAAATTCACTAGGAAATAGTTCATGCATAGCTATTCAAATAAATGTAACAATTTACCCTTATGAAAGCAAAGAAATATCATTTGTAATAGGAGAAGGAGAAAATTTAATAGAAGTACAAGATTTGGCATATAAATATTCAGACACTAAAAAATGCAAAAAAGAGTTAGTAGAAGTAAAAGACTTCTGGAAAGAAAAACTTTCTAGAATACAAGTAAAAACTCCATCAGAATCAATGAATATAATGCTAAATGGATGGTTATTATATCAAACTATAGCATGTAGATTATGGGGAAAATCAGGATTTTACCAATCAGGTGGAGCTATTGGTTTTAGAGATCAACTTCAAGACTCACTAGGACTAAAATATATAGAACCAGAGGAAACGAGAAGACAAATTTTAAAGCATTGTGCTCATCAGTTCATTGAAGGAGATGTTGAACACTGGTGGCATGAAGAGAACAAAAGAGGAATAAGAACAAGGTTTTCAGACGATTTATTGTGGCTACCTTATGTGGTAGCAGAATATATAGAAACAACACAAGATATGGAAATATTAAAAGAAGAGGTGCCATATATAAGTGCTAACACGTTAAAAGACAATGAAAATGAAAACTATGATATTCATACTCTATCAGATGTAAAAGAAACTGTATTTAATCACTGTATAAGAGCAATAGAAAAATCATTTAATTTTGGAGAAAAAGGTCTGCCAAAAATTGGTTCAGGCGATTGGAATGATGGTTTCAGCAAAGTAGGAGTAAAAGGAAAAGGAGAAAGTGTATGGTTAGGATTTTTCTTATACACAGTTTTAGATAGATTTGTTAATCTAATGAAGAAAATGGGACAAACAGAATTACAGGATAAAATAGAAAAATATGAAAAGATAAAGCAAGATCTAAAAAAGGCATTGAACACAGAAGGATGGGATGGTCGCTGGTTTAAAAGAGCATTTATGGATGATGGAAATATATTAGGAAGTATAGAAAATGAAGAATGTAGAATAGATAGTATTTCACAATCTTGGTCTGTAATATCAAATGCAGGAGACAATGATAAAAAGTATATTTCAATGGAGAGTCTAGAAAATCACTTAGTTGATAAGGAAACGGGAATAATAAAATTATTAGATCCACCATTTGAAAAAAGTAATTTGGACCCAGGATATATAAAAATGTATTTGCCAGGAGTAAGAGAAAATGGAGGGCAATACACACATGCAGCAATTTGGGCTATAATTGCAGAAACTATACTAGGATTTGGTAATAAAGCTTATGAATATTATAGAATGATAAATCCAATAGAACATGCTAAAACTAAAGAAGAAGCAAATAAATATAAAGTAGAACCATATGTAATATCAGCTGACATATATGCAAGTACAGATATGTTAGGACGTGGAGGATGGACATGGTATACAGGTTCATCAAGTTGGTATTATAGAGCAGGAATAGAAAATATATTGGGATTAAAAATAGCAAATGGAATAATAAAAGTAGAACCGTGTATTCCAAGTGAATGGAAAGAATATAGCATTCAATATAAATATAAAAATACAATATACAATATAAAAGTAAAGAATTTAAGTGGAAAAAACACAGGAGTAGAAAAAATATATATAAATGGAAAAGAGGAACGAGAAATAAAACTATTAGATGATGGAAAAATATATGAAATAGAAGTACTAATGTAGTAAAAGAGATATGAAGAATAGAAATCAAAATTTATTTTTTGATTTCTATTCTTTTGTAAAAATCATATGGAGTTTATATAAGCAAAATATCTTATAATAAAATCATAAATTTTTTTATTTTAAAATTTCGATTTTTTTTGTCAATAATATATTGACATGCGTTGCAAATTATGATAGAATTCCTAAGCGTGTATAGTTGTTTTATACGCATCACATCGTTAAAAAATAATATAAAGCAAGAAATTACGGAGGTGTATTTAAATGGCAGCAAAAGGACCAAGAGAAAGCATTACACTGGAATGTACAGAATGTAAAAGAAGAAATTATATGACATCAAAAAATAAGAGAAACAATGCAGACAGATTAGAAGTAGTTAAGTATTGTAAATACTGCAAAAAACGTACTACACATAAAGAAACTAAATAAGTTTTAGGAGGTACAAAAGGTGGCAAAACAAGAAAAAGAAAAAGAGAAAAATAATCAAAAACATTTTTGGAAAGATTTTAGAGCTGAACTAAAGAAAGTAATTTGGCCAACTAAGAAACAATTAGTAAATAATACCTTAGTTGTTATTGGTATGGTTTTAATTACCACAGTAATAGTTCTAGTATTAGATTTGACATTTGAAGCTTTAAATACATATGGAATCAATAAAATAAGAGGAGTAGTACAAGATTCAATTTCTACAGATAATGGTGAAGAAGGAACTAACTCAGAAGAAAATAACGAGGAAGGAAATTCTGAAGACGAAAATAACAGCGAAAATACAGATTCTGAAGAAAATAACGAATCAGAAAATGCAGATACAAATAATGAATCAGAAAGTACAGACTCAGAGGAAAATAATGAAGAACAAGATGCAGGATCTGAGGATGGTCAAACATCTGAGGAAGAATAAGAGTTAAGGAGGCTTAACAATGGCCCATCAAAACGAAGACTTAGTACCAAGATGGTATGTAATACATACATATTCAGGATATGAAAATAAAGTAAAAACTGACTTAGAGAAAACGGTAAAAAATAGAGAACTTGAAGATTACTTCTTTGATATAGTTGTTCCAATGGAAGAGCAAATTGAAATTAAGGAAGGAAAAAGAAATACTAAGTTAAAAAAAGTATTCCCAGGATATGTATTGATAAAAATGATAGTAACAGATTCTACATGGTATATTGTAAGAAATACAAGAGGAGTTACAGGATTTGTTGGTTCTGGAACTAATCCTATACCACTTACAGATGAAGAAATTAGAGCTATGGGATTTGAAGATGTACCAGTCAACATAGATTATGATCTAAAAGACTCAGTAAAGATTATAGCAGGTGCATTAGAGGGATTTGTAGGAACTGTAGAAGAAATAAATAAGGAAAAGGGCAAGGTAAAAGTTGTAGTTTCTATGTTCGGCAGAGAAACACCAGTAGAACTAGAATTTTCTCAAGTCCAAAAAGTTAATTAATCAGTAAAAGGAGGTGCAAGTTAGAATGGCAGAGAAAGAAATCACAAATGTTATTAAATTACAAATAGAAGCTGGAAAAGCAACACCAGCTCCACCAGTAGGTCCAGCCTTAGGTTCAAGTGGAGTTAATATTATGCAATTTGTAAAAGAATTTAATGATAAAACAGCTAATCAACCAGGAATGATAATACCAGTAGTAATAACTGTTTACAAAGATAAATCTTTTACATTCATAACAAAAGTTCCACCAGTTGCTGTATTAATAAAAAAAGCAATTAAAATTGAAAAAGGTTCAGGAAAACCAAACAAAGAAAAAGTTGCAAAAATCACAAAAGCACAAGTACAACAAATTGCAGAACAAAAAATGGAAGATTTAAACGCAGCGACAATAGAAACTGCTATGAGTATGGTAGCTGGAACAGCCAGATCAATGGGAGTAGTAGTTACAGACTAAAATAAAAATTATTTGGGAGAATGTGAAAAACATTCGTTATTTACCAAGGGAGGTTAAAAATGAAAAGAGGAAAGAGATATCAAGAAGCATTAAAGCTAATTGATACAACAAAAGCTTATGAAGCAAAAGAAGCATTAGAAGTAATGACAAAATTACCAAAAACAAAATTTGATGAAACAGTTGAACTACATGTTAGACTAGGAGTAGATTCTAAGCATGCTGATCAACAAGTAAGAGGAACTGTAGTATTACCAAATGGTACAGGTAAATCTTTAAAAGTATTAGTATTTGCAAAAGGACCAAAAGCTGAAGAAGCTACAAAAGCAGGAGCTGATTACGTTGGAGCAGAAGAATTAATACCAAAGATTGAAAAAGAAAATTGGTTCGATTACGACGTAATAGTAGCTACACCTGACATGATGGGTGTTGTAGGTAGATTAGGTAAAGTATTAGGACCAAAAGGATTAATGCCAAACCCTAAATCTGGAACAGTAACTATGGATGTTGCAAAAGCCATTGCAGATATAAAATCTGGTAAAGTTGAATATAGATTAGATAAAACAAACATTATTCACTTAGGATTTGGAAAAGTATCTTTTGGAGCTGAAAAACTACTAGAAAACTATAACACAGTTATGGAAGCTATAATCAAAGCAAAACCAGCAGCTGCAAAGGGACAATACATTAAAAGTGTATATATAACAACAACTATGGGTCCAAGTTTCAATATAGATGAAAAATAATAAAAACTGAATATAAATGCCAAAGACAGTAGGTACAAAAATAAATCCTACCGAGGTATATGAACGGTTATAGACCGTCTTATGCCCCGTTGGCATAAGACGGTTTTTTATTAATAGAAAACAATGGATAGGGAGGTGAAAGAGAAAAATGGCAAATGCAAAAATAATTAACCAAAAAGAAGAAGAAGTTAATGCTTTAGCAGAAAAGATGAAAGATGCAAAATTAATTTTATTAGCAGAATATAGAGGTATCAATGTTGAAGACGTTACAAATTTAAGAACAAAACTAAGAAAATGCAATTCAGAATACAAAATAACAAAGAACAATATAACAAGAAGAGCATTAGAAAAATGTGGCATAGAAGGACTTGAAATAGAAGGACCTCTAGCAATAATTATTGGAAAAGAAGATTACTTAGAACCTGCAAAAGCAATATATGAATATACAAAAGATCATGACTTTTATAAAATAAAAGGTGGAGTAGTAGAAGGCAAAGTAATGACAACTGAAGAAATAGTAACATTAGCCAAACTACCATCAAGAGACACACTTATATCTATGCTTGCTGGCGGATTACTTAGCACTATATCAAGAGTGGCGGTAGCATTAGACCAAGTAAGATTACAGAAAGAGAATGCGTAGCATGAAAAATTTGCGGAGCAAATTTTACAGGCAAAAAGCATTAGACCAGGTAAGATTACAGAAGGAGAATGCGTAAAGCATGAAAAATTTGCGGAGCAAATTTTACAGGCAAAAGGCATTAGACCAGGTAAGATTACAGAAGGAGAATGCGTAAAGCATGAAAAATTTGCGGAGCAAATTTTGCTGGCTTATGCCGTAGAACAAGAATGCGTAGCATGAAAAATTTGCGGAGCATGTCTGTATTTTAGAGTGGCGAACTTATATCGCCAAAGGAAATTAATTAAAATTTAGGAGGATTTAAAAATGAGTGAAAAAACAGATAAAATGTTAGAAGAAATCGACGCTTTAACAGTTGTTGAATTATCAGAATTAGTAAAAGGAATTGAAGAAAAATATGGAGTATCTGCAGTAGCAGCAGCTGCACCTGCAGCTGGAGGAGCTGCAGCAGGAGCTGCCGGAGCAGAAGAAAAAACAGAATTCAATGTAGTATTAAAAGAAGCAGGAGCAAACAAAATCCAAGTTATTAAAGTAGTTAGAGATGCAACAGGATTAGGATTGAAAGAAGCTAAAGATTTAGTTGACGGAGCTCCAAAAACAATTAAAGAAAACGTACCTGCAGCAGAAGCTGAAGAATTAAAAGCTAAATTCGTAGAAGCAGGAGCAGTTGTTGAACTTGCTTAATCTTAATAAAAAATAAAACCCCTAGGGGTTTTATTTTTTTGTTTTTAAATAAATTCATCTAATGTTCCAAGTCATCTAACGTGTAATATTAAAAAATCTTTGTTTATAGGAACACGTCACACAGCGCCTTTACAGCCAAAATATGAATTTATTGCAAAAGATTTCACAATAAATTAAATTTTGCTTGCAATTTTTTTTAGTATATGCTAATATAAAGCAAATTAGATATTTCAAATTATATTTTATTCAAAAATTTTAAATCAAAGAGCTAATTTCTAGCTAAAAAAATCAAAGTAAAAAATCAAAAATATAGGAGATGATGAATATAGGAAAATTATTAAAGCCAACGAATGACTATGTCTTTCAAAGAATATTTGGATACATAGGAAATGAAGAAATAACAAAAGGACTAATAAGTGCCATAGTAGACAATATAAACATAACAGAAATAAAACTAGACGTAAAAAAAGACCTAGAAAGAGATTTAAAAGATGACAAATTAGGAATATTAGACGTAAGAGCAGTAATAGATGGAGAAATACAATGTAATATCGAAATGCAAATGATAGACAGAAGAGATATAGAAAATAGAATATTATATTACTGGAGTAAATTATATACTAAGAGTATAAATATAGGAGAAGATTACATAAATGCAAAAAGAACAATAATAATACTATTTACGGATTATGAGATAAAAGGGCATGAAGAGATAGAGAAATACCTAAGTAAATGGCATATAAGAGAGGATGAGTACAGTAATATAATATTGACAAAAAACCTAGAAATGTGTATAATCGAATTACCCAAGTACAAGAAATATGCAAGTAAAAACAGAGAATTAAGTACATGGGTAAAATTTATAACAAGTCCAGGAGAAATAAGTATGGAAGATATGAAAGATAATGAGCCATTAAAGAAAGCAAATAAAGTATTAGAAGAGATAAGCGATGATGAACATGAGCAAGAACTAGCTTTTCAAAGGCTTATGTATGAAATGGATAAGAAGGCAATAAGAGCAGCAGGATATGATAAAGGAGTAGAAGATGGAATTATTGAAGTTGCTAAGAAAATGCTACAACAAGGTATCTCCATAGAAACAATAGTTGAGTGCACAGGACTAAAGAAAGAAGAAATTGAAAAATTAAAATAATCTATTAAAATATAATTTGAATACCAAATTTTATGAGCATTTCTTTTGATATGTTTATCTGTTGAATTCCTCTGAGAAATCGACAACATATAAAATTAAATATTTATGGATTGCTGTATACCTCAGTTTCCGCAAGGAAACTGGGGATTTTTAATATATATGTAACAAAAACGAAAAGAAAATTTAAAACAAAATGGTAAATCAAGCTTCCGCAAGCATGTTGAATATTATAAAATTTTGTCGAATTATGAACTATTGAAATTGTAAAAGAAATATTTTAAGATAAATTTGTAAGAGTGATTAATTATAATCTAGGGAGGAAGAACATGAAAAACACAAATGAGAAAATACGAAACGCTAAAACCGTTGATACTGTAACACACACACACACACACACACACACACACACACAAGTATTCTTTAATAGATAAAGAAAATGATGAAAAAATAATAAATTATTAAGGACACAATTTATTGTGCCCTTATTTTGCATACAAAAATAAAAATACCAAAAGGAGATGTTTTATTATGAAACACAGTAGAAAATGGAAAATAAAACTAAAGAAAAGAATAACAGGAGGTATAATTGCTATCTTAGCATGTATGATAGTGCTAATTTTATGTAGTAATCTAGTAGGATTTTCTACGCCTATAGATACATTAGGAAGCATAAAAAATCATATTTTAGCAACATTTACTGATGAAGAGAATATAGGAGCAGATGAAGATGAGATGGATAGTGATGAAATAGCACCAATCTCCAATTCAAACGTAACTATAATTGAAGATGAAGGAGAGCATACAATAGTAGTCTGTGAAAGTCTTGTTCAAGGGGTAAGAGAATGTGATTTACCAAACGGAGACTATATATTTAGAGTTACAGGAAAAACTAGTGCTGAAGAAGAAGCAGAACAAAAAGACTATCTAGTAGAGCTAAAGAACGAACGTGATAATGTAACATATTCTGTAGATGAAAACGGTGCAACAGTAAGTCTAGGCGATGCAACAAGTACTGAAAAGAAAATGCTAGTAGTAAAATATCATCAAAATTTAACAATAGGTACAGGAGTTACAGTAACAGCTAGTACATATACAGATGGTTTAACATATAAAAAAGGTATGTTTTTATGTGTAATGGGAGAACTTGTAAATAATGGAACGATCTCTATGACAGCAAGAGGAACAAATAATGAAGTTGGAGAGAATGTATATCTATGGAAAAATGCTAATGGAACATACGAATATGTACCAGCGATAGGAGGAGCCGGAGGAGCAACGGTAATAGGTGGTAATGTTAAGGGTAACCAAGGAGCAACAGGAACGAAAAGACAAACAGGAGGCGGAGGTTCAGCAGCATCATATGCTAGTAGTGTTCCATCAGGAGCAGGAGGAGCAGGAACATCATATTCTGGAGGAGCAGGAGGTGGTTCTACAACAAGCATGAGCACCAGCGGAATGTCAGGTTCATCAACAGGCGGAGCCGGAGGAAATGCCACAGGTGATAATGCTGGTGGCGGAGCCGGAAATCCAGGCGGAGCTGGTGGCAACGGTGGAGCATCAAATGGTTCAAATGGTACAGGAGGACTATTAGTAATATATGCAGATAATTATATAAATGAAGGAAGTATAACATCAAATGGTTCAAATGGTGGAAATGCAAGTTGGTCAGGAGGAGGATCAGGAGGAGGTTCAATAAATTTATTTATAAATAATGATACAGGTATTGATCAATTAGGAATAGTAACAGATACAAGATATAATGAAATATTAAAAACTGTTACAGCAAATGGTGGTATAGCGGTAAGTAGTTTTTGTTCCGGAGGAGCTGGAGGCACAGGTACAATAAATATAGGTGAAATAAGAGAAGGCCAATATTATGATTTAAAAGAGATAAT
>CANQQQ010000037.1 GCA_947626025.1 uncultured Clostridia bacterium | reverse complement strand
AAAATCAAAAAACGGGAAATAATTTTCCCGTTAATGTTTAAAAATTTTTGCGACATTTTCAAAAACTATTGACATATATTTTTATATAATTTCCATAATGCTCGATATTAAATAATCTATATCCTCTTTTGTGTTTTCTTTTCCTAATGTTATCCTTAATGTTCCTTCTGCTTCCTCATCTGTTAAACCTATTGCCATTAATACATGAGATGGACTAGTTGAATCGGAATTACAGGCAGATCCTGCAGAGGTACAAATACCTCTTTCATCTAATTTTAACAATAGTTCTATACTTTCTTTTCCTAAAAAGGAGATGTTAATATTTCCTGGTAGCCTATCATCTCTTGATCCATTAATCTTAAGATTTGATATGTTACTTTGTAATTTTTCTATACAATATTCTCTGAGTTCAATCATTTTTTTATTATATTCATCAATATTAATATATGCTTTCTCAATAGCTTTTCCCATTCCGACAATTCCTGCCACATTTTCAGTTCCTGCTCTTTTTCCTTTCTCTTGGTGTCCTCCATCCTGTATTTCTTTGAATTCTACACCATTTCTAACATATAATGCACCTACTCCTTTTGGTCCATAAAATTTATGTGCTGACATTGCTAACAAATCTATATTCATTTCATCTACATCTATTTTCATGTTTCCTATTGCTTGAACTGCATCAGTATGAAATAATACTTTATGAGATTTAGCAATTTCTCCGATCTTCTTTATTGGCTGAATTGTTCCTATTTCATTATTAGCTGTCATTACAGAAATTAAAATTGTCGATTCTCTTATAGCATTTTCTAACTCTTGTAAGCTTATTTTTCCTTCTCTATCTACATTTAAATATGTTACTTCCACTCCCATTTCCTCAAGCGTTTTACATGTATTTAAAATTGCATGATGTTCTATCTTAGTCGTGATAATATGTCTTGCTTTTTTATTGCTTGCAAAAGTAACTCCCTTTAATGCCAAATTATCGCTTTCACTTCCACAGCCTGTAAAATATATTTCTTTTTGATTTGCATTTATTGAGTTTGCTACTTTTTGTCTTGCTAAGTCTATTGCCATTTTATTTTTTCTTCCTATTGTATATGCTGAAGATGGATTTCCATAACTATATGAGAAATATGGTAACATAGCCTTTAAAACTTCTTCATCAACGGCTGTTGTCGCTGCATGATCAAAATAATATATTTTATTCATATAAAACCTCCTAATATATTATATTAGGAGGTTCATATTATTTATTCCTATTTTCTTTATTTATTTGTCTCTCTCTTCCTATCGCTAATGCATTATCTGGCACATCTTCAGTTATTGTAGACCCTGCAGCTATTATAGTTTTATTTCCTATATTTACTGGTGCAATAAAATTAACATTTGAGCCTATAAAAGCATTATCTCCAATTACTGTTCTATGCTTATTCTTTCCATCGTAGTTGCAAGTAATTGTTCCGCATCCAATATTGGTATTTTCACCAATTTCACAATCACCCATATAAGTTAAATGAGGCACTTTAGTTCCTTTTCCTATAGTTGCTTTCTTTATCTCTACAAAGCTTCCAATTTTAACATTATCTGCGATATTGCATGCTTCTCTTATATAAGAGTTAGGACCAATTTCACAATTTTTACCGATTTTTACTCCAGATTTTATTGTAGTATTAGGATGAATTACTGTGTCGGTTCCAATTTCAACATCATCATAAATATATGTAGAATTGATATCCTCTATAGTTACTCCTTTTTCCATTAACTCTGTATTTATTCTAATTTTCAAAACTTGTGTAACTAATTCTAACTGAACCCTATCATTTACTCCTAATATTTCAGTATTATCATCTACAATAACAGCACCTGTTTTTAAACCTTTTTCATTCATTATTTTTATTACATCTGTTAAATAGTATTCTTTCTGTGCATTATTATTATTTATTTTTTGTATAGCTAATGCTAATTCTTCAATATCAAAACAGTAAACGCCTGCATTAATTTCATTTATCAATATTTGATCTTCATCAGCATCTTTTTCTTCAACAATAGATTTTACATTACCTCCAATGTCTCTAATTATTCTTCCATAACCTGTTGGATTCTCATAAATAGCTGTTAAAATAGTTGCATATTCTTTATTATCTATACTTTTTTTGATTAAATTTCTTAATGTTGATGGTCTTAAAATAGGCACATCACCACACAAAATTACTACTTTACCTTTTTTACCTTTTAATAAAGGAAGTGCCTGTTTTACTGTATCTCCAGTTCCTAAAAGTTCTTCTTGATATGCATACTTAACAGAATCCTTTAAAACTTCTTGTACCTGTTCTCTCTTATGTCCAACTACTGTTATAATATCATTTATTCCTGCCTCTTTTGCTATATCTACTACCCTTTTTACCATTTCTTTTCCATACACTTTATGTACACATTTTGCTTTTTCAGTTTTCATCCTAGTTCCTTTTCCTGCTGCCATAATTATTCCTATTACTTCTTCCATAATTGTAATCATTCCTCCTTATATTATGTTCTATAATATATATTATCTATTGCGTTTAATTATTCTATATTTTTGATAGTTGATGTATTATTTCTATCTCTCCTTGCAAATACCATACAGCATTCCTTACTATTTTAACGTCTATTACTTTTCCAATTAATTCTGTATCTCCTGAAAAAACTACAACCTTATTTGTTTCTGTTCTTCCAGTCAACATATTTTCATTATTTTTACTAGTCCCCTCTACTAAAATTTTCTGTTCTGATCCAACATATTTTTCACCATTTTTTTCAGTTTGAGTTTCAACTAAAGCCTTTAATCTATTAAATCTTTCATGTTTTATTTCTTCTGGTATTTGATTTTCCATTTTATCACCCGGAGTTCCAACTCTTCTTGAATATATAAACATATATACTTGCTCATAATTCATTTTTCTAACCACATCTAATGTATCTTCAAAATCTTCTTCAGTTTCTCCTGGAAATCCTACTATAATATCTGTTGAAAATACTATTTCTGGTATTTCTTTTTTTATTCTTTGTGCTAATTCTAAATATTGTTCCTTAGTGTATTTCCTGTTCATAGCTTTTAATACTTTTGTACTTCCTGCTTGCAAAGGTAAATGTATAGTTTTACATACTTTATCACATTCTTTAATTGCTTTTATAACATCCTCAGTAAAATCTTTTGGGTGAGGAGATGTAAATCTTATTCTATTAATTCCCTCTATTTTATTTACATCGTGTAATAGATTTGCAAAATTATAGTTTTCTCCACCATTGTAGGAATTTACATTTTGCCCTAATAAAGTGATTTCCTTGTATCCTTGCTTTGCAAGATATTCTATTTCTTCTATAATATCTTCTGGCTTTCTACTCCTTTCCCTTCCTCTTACATATGGTACTATACAATAACTACAAAAATTGTTACACCCATACATTATTGTAACAGATGCTTTTAATTTGTCATCTCGCTTTATAGGAATTCCCTCATATATTTCCCCATCTATATCTATAACATCTTCTATTCTCTTTTTATCTTTTAATGCATTATACAAATCTTCTGGGAATTTATGCAATGTATGTGTCCCAAATATAATATCAAAATAAGGATAGCTTTTCTTTAATTTATCTTGAATATGTTTTTCTTGCATCATGCATCCGCCAATAGCAATTATTGTTCCTTTTTCTTCCTTAACTTTTTTTAGTTCGCCTAACTTTCCAAATAATCTATCTTCAGCATTTTCTCTAACGCAACAAGTATTCATAACAGCTAAATCTGCATTCTTAGATTCATCAACTCTAGAATAGCCCATTTTTTCTATCATCCCACAAATTTTTTCAGAATCATTTTCATTTAGCTGACATCCCATTGTAATTATACTGTATGTTAGTTTTTTGCCTTCATTTAACTTTCTTACTTTTTCTATAAATTCATTTTGATATTCTATTTCTTTATTTATCTTCACTGTTAAATCTATTCCTTTCAATAAATATGGTTCATATTGTATCATACTTATATTATTTTTTCAACTTAGACCAAATAAGAAAAAAGTCAAAGATTTTTTATTTGTTCTTACTCTTTTAATTTGCAAGTAAAAATGACGCAATAGAGCTTGTAACTTTTAATATGATATAAAACTGTTATATTAATTAAAACGAGTACTATAAGCACTCGTTTCATTATTTTTATACAATAAACTAGGCTATTACATTCTTGGAAAATTCGGTGTTCCAGGATATACAGGTCCTGGTCTCATTGGTGGTCTTCCTGGCTTTCTTCTTAATAGTTCTTTTATGATTAAAATTCTTATTAGGTCTCTTAACAAATAGTTATTTTGTCTAGTTTCTTCTACTCTTCTAGGGCTTTGCGAATTATTATTCCTTGTTTCAATATTGTTTTTCTTTCCCGTATCTTCCGACATTGCATTATACACTTCATCTGTCATACTACTTATCATTTCTTCATTTATCACTCCAGTGGCTTTCATACACACCTTTTGAACCATTGGTTGTATCATTTTGTATATTTCTGGATATAAACCTTCTAAATTCATATTTTCATAGTTATTGTTTCTAGGCATTTCATATATGTCTTCTGGCAACTGATATGTATTTTGAGGCCTAACGCTATATCCTAATACATTTTGCATATATTCTTCATAATTTGAATTATACATATAATTATCCCTCCCTGATTTATTCTCATATATTTTATTCCTCATTATTTTAAATTGTTAATATTGATTTTATTAATATATTATGCTACAATTTGTGTGTTACGCTCAAGAGCAAAATCAGTTATATATGGAGGTAAAAAACAATGACTCAAGAACAAATTTACTTCATCAATCATTTTCAGGAAAAATTTATAACTCCTGCACAAACTATTTTTGATATGCGGATGAATAATAGCACTGAAAATGATGAATTAGTTACCACAATCGAGGAAATAATTAAGAGTTTAAGTGTTGTGCCTAAATCCAATGGCGAGTTTCATCTCTCATATGTATGTAGAGGTAAACCTATATCGGATTTTTACACATTTAATGGTTCTGTAGAACCTATTGAATATTCACTTTGGGAAATACTAAAGTACTTAGGATTGTATATTTCAAATTGTAAATCATTTAATGATAAAGTTAATAATTTGGAACAAGGTATTAAACAATTATTAGATATCATCAATCCTGGGGAAAACTGTGAACATTCTGACTAACCATAAATAAAAGACGGAGTAGGAACTATGTTTCTCTCCGTCTTTTATTATATTGTAGAAAAGTGCTTCTAGCAGAAGAACTTTCAATATAACATAATTATGAAATTATTAAAATTGCTATCATTAATAATTCTTAAAATTAGTTTATTGTACAATTTCTTCTATCTTATTTACTAATTCTTTAAACTTTTGTCCACGCTCTTCGAAGTTTTTAAATAAATCAAAACTTGCACTTGCTGGTGAAAAGAGCACTACTTGCCCTTCCTTTGCAGTCTTATATGCCATTTTCACTGTGTCTTCCAAACTTTCACACATATATGTTTCTATCCTTTTACCTTGTATTTCCTCTTCTTCTTTTACTGCATAAAATATTTTATCTGCTGTTTGACCCATTAAAATTAACGTTTTTACTTTATCTAATATAGGTTTTGCAAGTGGCTTATAGTCTAAATGTTTGTCATATCCTCCTGCAATTAGTATAATGTCTTCATCAAATGAATTTAGTCCTGCAATTGTCCTTGTTGGACTTGTTCCTATTGAATCATTATACCATTTTACTCCATTTAATTCCCTTATTAGTTCTAGCCTATGTTCAACACCTGCAAAATTTGAAATTACATCAATTTGTGTATCAACATCAACTAATCCTGCAGTCGCTGCTATTGCTGCACAAGAGTTTTCATAATTGTGTTTTCCTCTTAGTTTTATATTTTTAGTGTCTAATATATGTCTTCTCACTCTATCCTTACATTCTTTTATTGTTCCACTATCTAAGATTATTCCATCATTTAATTTTTCTTTGCTGCTAAAAAATATTACTTTTCCATTTGCCTCTTTTGCACATTCTCTTGTAATTTCATTATCATAATTTAATACAACAATTCCATCTTTATCTTGAAATCTAAAAATGTTTTTCTTTGCATTAATATACTCTTCATAGTCTTTATGAATATTTAAATGATTTGGAGTTATATTAGTTATTACAGAAATCTTAGGACTAATCTCCATGTCAATTAATTGAAAACTGCTCATCTCAAGTACAACTATGTCTTCAGGCATCATTTCTTCTATTTTAGTAAACAATGGTGTTCCAATGTTTCCCCCTAAAAAGCATTTATATCCTTTTGATTTAATAATTTCATATATTAAAGTTGTAGTGGTAGTCTTTCCATCACTTCCAGTTACACCTATTACTGTTGAAGGAGTCATTTTTAATACCATTTCTATTTCAGATGTTACTATTGCACCATTGTTTATTTCTTGTTGTATTTCTTGACGGGTAGGCATACAGCTTGGTGATCGAAAGATTATTTCGTAGCCTTTTAAGTTTTTTAAACAATCATTACCAAAATAAGAGTTTATCTCATATTCTCTTATTTTCTCAAGTGCTTCTGTTGGTATATTATCTATTGTTCTTTCATCAAATACAGTCACTCTAGCTTCTTTATCATTCATATAGTCTAATAATGGAATATTGCTAACTCCTAAACCGATAATTGCTACCTTTCTATTTCTTAAATATCTATTAAATTCTTCTAATCTCTCGTTCTTATATGACATTTTGACCTCCAAAAAATTTATTTGTGTTATTATATTCTTATTATGTCATTACAGTTACATATTATATACCTAAAATACATAATTGTCTATTTTATTATGTTAATTGTTATTTGTGTAATTAAATTTATAGCAACATAGAAATAATCAAGAAATTTAATAATAAAAATCTAAATTTACATGAATTTTCAAGTAATAAAGAAGAATTTTTCATTATTAAATTTTCTCTATCAAAAACTCTCATAAAAAAGAATTTTAATTATAAAAATAAAATTTTTATTAATGTATATTTTAATTTTTTTAGTGAATAATATGTATATACTTAAATGTATTGGAGGTGCTTTAGTATGGAAAAGAAAAACAAAAATAATAACAACAACAACAATAACAATAAAAATAATAACAACAATCAAAATCAAAACAACGATAGATAATTTAATGGGCACGAAATATCGTGCCCTCTTCTTTTATAAGTATTTTTTCAAAAATTTACCTGTATAACTTTTTTCATTCTTAACTACTTGCTCTGGTGTACCTACTTGAATTACTGTTCCACCTTTATCTCCACCTTCTGGGCCTAAATCAATTATATAATCACATGTTTTTATTAAATCTAGATTATGTTCTATTACTATTATTGAGTTTCCTGTATCTACAAGCCTTTGTAAAATATCTACTAATCTGTGAACATCCGCAATATGAAGTCCTGTAGTTGGTTCATCCAATATGTATAAAGTTTTCCCTGTGGCTCTTTTTGATAACTCAGTTGCAAGCTTTACACGTTGTGCTTCTCCACCAGATAAAGTAGTTGAAGGTTGTCCTAATTTAATATATCCTAATCCTACATCATTTAAAGTCTGAATTTTTTGTTTGATTTTAGGAATATTTTCAAAAAATTCTAATGACTCTTCAACAGTCATATCAAGTACATCTGCTATATTCTTACCTTTGTATTTTACCTCTAATGTTTCTCTATTATATCTTGCTCCTCCACAAACTTCACAAGGCACATATATATCTGGTAAGAAATGCATCTCAATTCTAAGAGAGCCATCACCATTGCAAGCTTCGCACCTTCCACCTGGAACATTAAAACTAAATCTTCCCTTTTGATATCCCCTCATTTTTGCTTCATTTGTAGTTGCAAAAATTTCTCTTATATCATCAAATACTCCTGTATAAGTAGCTGGGTTAGAGCGTGGAGTTCTACCTATCGGAGATTGATCTATATTAATTATTTTATCAATGTTTTCAAGTCCTTTTACCTCTTTACATTTTCCTGGTTTTTCATTTGCACCATTTAAGTCTCTTGCAATAGTCTTATACAAGATATCATTTACTAATGTACTCTTTCCTGAACCTGAAACTCCTGTAACGCAAGTAAATACTCCTAATGGGAATTTAACATTAATATTTTTCAAGTTGTTTTGAGTTGCTCCAATAACTTCAATAGATTTGCCATTTGACTTTCTTCTCTTTTTAGGTACCTCAATTTTCTTTCTTCCACTTAAATATGCTCCTGTTTCAGAACCTTGTACTAACTTAATCTCTTCCGCTGTTCCTTGTCCTAAGACATTTCCACCATGAACACCCGCACCTGGTCCTATATCTATTATTTGATCTGCTGCATACATAGTGTCTTCATCATGTTCTACTACTAAAACTGAATTTCCTAAATCTCTTAGTTTCTTTAATGTAGCTATAAGTTTTTCGTTATCTCGCTGATGCAACCCTATACTTGGTTCGTCTAATATATATAGTACTCCTGTTAAGCTTGAACCAATTTGTGTGGCAAGACGTATACGTTGTGCTTCTCCTCCTGATAGCGTTCCTGCTGCTCTTGATAAAGTCAAATATTCAAGTCCAACATCTAATAAAAATTGTAATCTTTTATCTAATTCTTTTAATATCATATCTGCAATCATTGCTTCTTGTTTGGTAAGTTTTAAATTATTTAAAAATTGTTTTATTTTATCAATTGACATATCTGTCAATTCATTTATATTTTTATCTTCAATTTTAACTGCTAAACTTTCTTTCTTAAGTCTAGCCCCTTTGCAAACAGGGCAATCAGATTCGCTCATATACATTTCATAGAAATCTCTCATTCCTTGTGATTTAGTTTCATTATGTCTTCTCTCTAATGTTGGAAGCACTCCCTCAAATGGAGTAGTAAATTTTCTCACACCAAAAGGAGATTCATATTCAAAATCTATCTTTTCGTCTCCAGTACCATATAGAATTTTTTCTAAAAATTCTCTTGGCAATTTCTTTATAGGTTGTTTTATATTAACTCCATAATGTTTTCCAATACTTTCAAAATACATTTTTGCCATAGTTTCGCCCTTTTTCATAGTACTTGATCCAAAGGCTTTTACTCCATCGTATAGAGTTTTATTCTTATCTGGAATTATTAAATCTTCATCCATTTTCATTAAATATCCAATACCTGTGCATGCTGGACATGCTCCAAATGGATTGTTAAATGAGAACATCCTTGGTGTTAGTTCTTCAATGCTTATTCCACAATCAGGACAAGAATAATTTGTATTATACATTTTTTCATGTTTATTATCTTTTTCTAAAATTTCTACTAATACTAAATTATTTGCATTCTTTAAAGAAGTTTCTATTGATTCAGCTAGTCTGTTTCTAATTTCTTCTTTTATAACCAATCTGTCCACTACTAACTCAATATTATGCTTTTTCTTTCTATCTATATCAATATCATCTGTTAGTTCCATCATTTCGCCATCTATTCTAACTCTAACAAATCCTTGTTTTTGATATCCTTCAAGTTGTTTTACAAACTCTCCTTTTCTTCCACGAATAATAGGAGCTAAAATTTGAATTTTAGTTCCTTCTGGTAATTTTAATATATCATCAATAATTTGATCTAAAGTCTGTTTTTCAATTTTCTTACCACAATTAGGGCAATATGCTACACCAATTCTTGCATACAATAAACGAATATAATCATATATCTCTGTTACTGTTCCTACTGTTGATCTAGGATTTTTAGAAGTAGTTTTTTGATCTATTGAAATTGCTGGAGAAAGTCCATCTATAGACTCAACATCTGGTTTTTCCATAATTCCTAGAAATTGCCTTGCATACGAAGATAAACTCTCTACATATCTACGTTGCCCTTCAGCGTATAGAGTATCAAATGCTAATGATGACTTTCCTGAACCTGAAAGACCAGTAATTACGACTAATTTATCTCTAGGAATTTCAAGATTTATATTTTTTAAATTATGTTCTTTAGCTCCTTTTATAACTATTTTATCATTCATGCTTCTCATTTCCTTTATCATTTTATTTCGTTATATTTTATCATATTATGTTATAATATTCAATATTTTAAGTGAGTCTTAAATGAAATTGTTTAAGTAAGTAACTAATCGTATTTTTTATACTATTCTATGTTGTCATATTACATTAATAATATTTCTCTACTATTTTTATTTTCCTTAAAGTCTAACATTTTTAATCCTTTCTGTATATATTTATTCCTCATAAAGTATTTCCATATAGTTCCGTTCAAATAATTTTCAATCATTAGTATTTCTATACCTTTATCTATTCCTATATATTCTTTTGAAAACCATGGTATATTTTTTTCCAAATTATATCCATCTTTAAATCCATACTTTCCCCATAATTTAGTAAAATTATTATAATAATATTCCATAGCTTTTATACTTTCTTTTGGAGTAAATACTATTGAACCGATAGCACCACAAGGAGTTATTGTTCCATCATTTTCTACTTTTAAGTCTGCATCACAAGGTTTAGCTCCAAATTCACAGTATCCCTTAGGTCCTAAGCATGATGTCAATCCCCATGAATCTTCTCCATACGTCTTAAATTTATCCTTATTATCTATACAATACTTTCTATTTGCTTTTGTAGCTTTTATTGAATTGTCATACCAGTCTGTTCCTTCTGCGTCTTTTAAGTTCATAAAATTTATCCATGCATGTGAAAATTGATATGTAAATAGACTTCCACAATATGTATATATTATATCTTCTATTCCTTTATAATCTGCTTTTTTCCTTTTAAATATATAATACATATCTTTATTTATTGGAAATGTTGGAGATCCTACTCCTAATACATATAGCATTAATTGTTCAGCATACATATCCCAATGTCCCCAAAATCCTCTTTCTGGTGTATAGCCCATATAGAAATAATTTGTATCATTGTTTTTATACCATTTCCAATTTACTTTCTTATATAAAATTTCTGCTTTTTCTTTTACCGTTCCTCCAAAGTATTCACCTGCTGTTATTGCACCACATATAAATATTGCCGTATCTATTATTGATACTTCACAATTCCATTCTCTTTTTCCATTTTTCATATTTACAAAATGATAAAAAAAACCATTTTTGCCTTCTACATTATTTATAAATGTGTCGAGAGTCTTGTCAGCTCTATCATATGCTTTTTGAAATTTAAGCCACTTGTGTTCTACACTAACTATTAATGTAGCCAACCCATATCCTACAGAAGCAATACTTGCAACTTCATTAGCTAATATAGTCTTATCTCTTATGAGTCCATACCCCTTGCTGTTTTTATCATCATTTATTTCATTTAGAAAAAATTTACAACTCTTTTTTAATTCTTTCATTATAAGTTTTCTTCCATAGCATTTCATAAATCTCATAAGCATTGCACATCCTTTATAATAATTATTATAAAGATTTTTACTTACATAATCAATGGATATTTATGGTAGATAAAAATGAGAATATTAAATTTAAAAAGGTAACCAAGCGCTTTTGCACTTTGTTACCTTTTCTTAATATCTATAATTTGTCTAATTATTTAATTTCTATTAAGTCATACTTACGAGTTCCAAAACCAAGTTCCGCAGATGCTTCAATAGTATGAACTCCGTGTAATGATTCAATTCTTTTAATTAATTTTTCCTTTCCTGTATCTTCTGAATTATATACCATATCTAAACATGCTTGATCTACTGCTATTGGATCTAAACTTGCTAAAATTCCTATATCTTTCATACAAGGTGCAGAAGCATGTGCATCACAATCGCAATCTACTGATATATTTTTCATAACATTAATAAATACCATATTACCTTTAAAATAATCAACTACACTTTTGGCGGCATCTGCCATTGCCTCTAGGAATCTATCCTGTTCTGGTAAATTATCCCATAATTTGTTTTGATCTTTTTCTGCTCCTGCTGTATGGATAAAAGTTTTTCCTGCGGATGAAGCACAACCTATAGATAATTGTTTTAATGCTCCTCCATAGCCTCCCATAGCATGACCTTTAAAATGTGACAATACTAACATTGAATCATAGTTAGCTATATTTTTTCCAACATAATTTTTCTTCAATACTTTACCATTTGGAATATCCAATATCATATCTGGTCCTTCCGCATCCATTAAATCAAATGCGAAATATTTATCCCATTCATGCTCTTTTATTAATTTTAAGTGCTTATCAGTATAGTTTCTTGCACCATCATAAGCTGTATTACACTCAACTACTGTTCCATTTACATATTTAATAACATCTTTTACAAATTCAGCTCTTAAATAATTTTGATTGCCTTTTTCACCAGAATGCATTTTTACTGCAACTTTTCCTTCTAATTTCTTTCCTACCGCTTCATAAGCTTTAATGATATTTTCTGGAGTTATATCTTTAATAAAATATACTTTTGCTTTTTCCATAGTATTCTCATCCCTTTCTATATAGTTTACTTTTAATTATTTTAACATAAAATTAAATAATTATCTATAAAATTTTAGATATTATAAAAAAATTAAGTTCTATTATTTTTATACTATATCTAACTTTGTTGTGCCTAATATATATCAGTATTTACAGAAATTGTAATCGTTCTCTACTTTAAATTCATTATAGCAATAAATCAAACATGTTCATATAATATATGGAAATTATAATTAAATTTTTTATGATATTTTTGCGAGGAGGTTTTAATTTGGAAGAAAATGAAATTATTGATGGGGAAATAGAAATGACACCTGAAATGATAGAGGTATTGTCAAATTGTAAGGAAGAAGGTGAAGAATAATGGGGAAATCGACCTTAGCTTCTACAATAGTTGCATCTAATCCTAGCAACTATACTATTGGTAGAATGGGATATAGTATTTGTAAAATTACTCCACACCATATGGCTAGCGTATTAACTGCAGAACAATGCGGTAAAATATTTCAAAAGGATACGAGAAATGCAAGTGCAAATTATGGTATTGGTAACGATGGGAGCATTGCTTTATATGTCGATGAAGATAGTAGAGCATGGACATCTAGTTCTAGATCCAATGATTGTCAAGCTATTACAATAGAAGTATCCAATAGTTCTATTGGTGGAAATTATCCAATATCAGAAGCTGCTTGGAATTCATTAGTTAATTTATGTGTCGATATATGTAAAAGATATAATTTTAAGTTATTATATGATGGTACTCCTAATGGTAGTTTAACAAAACACAATATGTTCGCTAATACAAATTGTCCTGGTTCTTATTTAGAAAGTAAATTTCCTGAACTCGCTAATACGGTAAATGCTATAATAGACGGACAACAAATTTTACCAGAAATTCCTAGGCAACCTACACCTAATAGAAAAATTGGCGATACAGTCAAAATAAATGGTATATATGTTGCAAGTAATTCTATAAAAAAATTAACTCCAGCTAGAACCACTGGAACAATTACTAAAATAATTGTTGGTGCACTAAATCCTTATTTGTTGGATAATGGAGATCTAGGATGGGTAAACGATAATGTTATTATTAATTCTAACGAAACATCTACTTCAATGTCAACAAAAAAGGATATAAACATAATAGCAGATGAAGTTAGAAAGGGCTTATGGGGAAACGGAAATGATAGAAAAAATAAGCTTACAAACGCTGGATATGATTATAATAAAATACAAAAAATTGTAAATCAAAAGTTAAACGCTAATTCTAAATAGAAAAATTAAACTGTGGCAAATATCAAATGTATTAGTACATGTAAACAAAACAAATATACATTTATTTTAGTGAAAACTCTATTACCTTTTTACCATTCATATTATAAAAATAAGCAAGATAATAGTGAAATTTATATATTATATTTTCAATTATACTTATATTAAGAAAAGAGATTTCGTTTGTAAATCGAAATCTCTTTTCTTGTCGGCTATCTAAAAAATATATTTTACGATAGTCTTAACAATCTACTGACATTTTACTGCAATTCCCTGCTCAATTGCCTTTTCAGCAACTGCTTTTGCAACTGTCTTTGCTACTCTGTTGTCCAAAGCACTTGGAATAATATAATCCTCATTCAATTCTCTTTCACTAACTAACGAAGCAAGCCCATATGCCGCTGCCAGTTTCATCTCTTCTGTGATTTTGGTGGCTCTGCAATCCAAGGCTCCACGAAACAGTCCTGGAAATGCTAAAACATTGTTAATCTGATTAGGATAATCAGATCGACCTGTTCCCATGATTTTTGCTCCAGCAGCCTTTCCAGCTTCGTAAGTAATTTCCGGCTCGGGGTTTGCCATTGCAAAAATAATCGGATCACGTTTCATACTTGCAACCATGTCCATAGTTACAATATTTGGTGCCGATACACCGACAAATGCATCTGCTCTCGCCATTGCTTCTGCTAATGACAATCTCTCACATCTAGGATTGACTATCATACTCAGTTCCTGATTTAAGAAATCATATTGGTCATAATCTTCTTTTGTAACAATTCCATTGATATTAAATCCATAGATTTCTTTCACTCCTAAATTATGAAGCATCTTAATGACAGAGCTTCCAGCGGCGCCAGTTCCACTGACAACTACTGTGAGATCACAAATTTCTTTTTCAACCACTTTTACGGCATTGATAATTGCTGCTGCAACAACAATAGCCGTACCATGTTGATCATCATGGAATACAGGGATGTTTAGCTCCTTTTTCAATGTTCTTTCAATTTGTACACATCTAGGAGCAGAAATATCCTCAAGGTTAATGCCTCCAAAACCGGGTGCTATTGCCTTCACGATGGCAATAATCTCTTCCGGATCTTTTGTATCTACACAGATAGGTACTGCGTCAATACCAGCAAATTTTTTGAAGAGAGCCGCTTTACCTTCCATAACAGGTAATGCTGCTTTTGGTCCAATGTCGCCCAGCCCCAAAACTGCCGTGCCATCAGTAACAACTGCCACTGAATTTCCTTTCCATGTGTAATCATAAACTGCTGCTTCGTTCTTTGCAATAATCCTGCAAGGTTCTGCTACACCGGGAGTATACACTAAAGATAAATCCTTCCGTGTGTTCAAAGGTACTTTTAGATTAACCTCTAATTTTCCTTTTGTTTCTTTGTGCAATTCTGCACTCCGTTCATAGATTGTTTTAGTTGCCATATACATTTCTCCTTTCTAGATTTTTTGGCAATAGCATTATATCATGTTTTATGTAAATTGTAAATAGTTGCATGTTAATCCTTTTTATATTAATTTACAATAAAAAAACAAGGATATTACCTTGCTTTTTTATAATTAATCTATGTGTCTACATCATTATTATAACCAGTATCTCTTTCCATCAATCTATCATCATATATCACATCTATGTTATTTACATTTACTAATTCCATAGTGTGTTTTGTTCTTTTCATTGGAGAGCAAATAATTAAGTCTATAGGTAAATTTTTCACAGCCTAATTACATATAATTTCATTTTTAGTTTTCCTCCTTATATCATTATTCCAAAGTGCATAAATTCCTATAACTAATAATATAAAATCTCCTAATACCATAAACCAACTATTATAATAGATATAATATGAACCATATATTAATCCTGTTGTTATTCCTGATATCCTAATTAATTTCATATTCGTTTGCCATAAACAATATGTTCTAATTATAGATCCTATTGTCGGTAATAGTGAAATGAAGCCATTCCATGTTACTATACAATTAATTATAATAATACTTTCAAAAAATAATAAAATTAATAAATAAATTGTCTTATTAAATTTTGATTTATTTATAAATAAATATGTTCTAATAAAATTTATTACACTTAAAATTGCTCCTGTATATGCATAAATAATAAAATCATAAATTGCTTCAAATAAACAGTTTATCGATTGAACTATTAAAGACTTTTTTCTTTCTTTTATACAAATACCTACTATTAATGCTACAAATGCTAATATGCTAAAAATCATTTCTATTCTCCTCATTTATTAAATAAATCTTTATATTCATTGAATACAGATTTTATAACTTTCATTTTCTTTCACGATTAAATTATATCATTTGTAATCGTGAAAGAAAATATTTTTTTAAATTTTCTCATTTTTTTAAGAATATAAAATATTTCCTCTAAAACATACAACATTGCTATCTCCAGCTTGCCTGATTAGTAAACAAAAATGCCAACATATAATGCTGACACTTTTCTAACTATACATTTTTTGTGGACAGATCGTGGACATTTGGTCTTTTTTGCTATTTTTTCATTTTTCAAAAATCTGCAAACCCTTTATTTATGCGTTTTTCCCACAACAGTTCTTGTATTTTTTCCCACTTCCACATGGACAAGGATCATTTCTACCTACTTTTGGTCCTGCATTTACCACTGGTGTTCTCTTTACATCTGA
>CANQQQ010000036.1 GCA_947626025.1 uncultured Clostridia bacterium | reverse complement strand
AAATGAAAAATATTATTTTGATTTGGCGAAGCCAAACATAAATTATCTATCGTAAGATTAGATAATTTATGAGCCCTCCGCAATGAGCCCAATGACATCTTTCCAAAAAGAAGTTTTGAAAGTGTCATAGTGGGTTACGTACTTTCGTTAGAAAGTTATGTAACATCTCCCTTTGGTCGCCTTTTGCTACCTGCAAGAAAGGATATTTTATATGGACAAAACAAACTATTCAGTAGCTAGAGTAGAAACTTATACTAAAACAAGTATAACTAAGGCTGAACGACACAACGAAAGAAAAAACGAGTCATATTCTAATATGAATGTTGATTTATCTCAAACATCAAACAATATACATTACAAAAGATGTGAAACTACCTACAATGAAAAACTAAAAGAACTAATTAATAAAATATTAGTACATCAGCAAACAAAAGTTGATGGAAAGAAATATCAGCAAATAGATATATATTATTCGGGAGTTGGAATTATATCAGTTTCAGCAAATGAATACGATTTTGAAAGTGAGTTTCAAAATATGTTAAAAAATAATAGAAAAACAGCATAGTATAAACTACACTGTTTAAAAGCCTTAGGAGCATTATCAATAAATTGTCCTTATTGAAATGCTCCTAAAGCTTCATTCTTCATTCAAAATCCGAGTAAAATTTGCTTCGCAAATTTTCCACGGTTTTTATGAAAATAAACTAAATAAAAAAGGATAAGAAAGCTAGCCTCTTCTTCATTCAAAACCCGAGTAAAATTTGCTTCGCAAATTTTTCACGGTTTTTATGAAAATAAACTAATAAAGAGGATAAGAAAGCTAGCTTCTTCTTCATTCAAAACCCGAGTAAAATTTGCTTCGCAAATTTTTCACGGTTTTTATGAAAATAAACTAATAAAAGGATAAGAAAGCTAGCCTCTTCTTCATTCAAAATCCGAGTAAAATTTGCTTCGCAAATTTTTCACGGTTTTTATGAAAATAAACTAATAAAAAAGGATAAGAAAGCTAGCTTTCTTATCCTTTTTTATTAGTTTATTTTCATTGTTAGTCCCACTTTCTGCCTTTCTTTGTCGATTTTTATTACTTTGACTTTTACAATATCTCCTACTGAGACTACATCTGACGGATTTTTTATGTAATTATTACTCATTTCTGATATGTGTACTAATCCATCGTGTTTTACTCCAATATCTACAAATGCTCCGAAGTCGATTACATTTCTTATTGTTCCTGTTAATACCATTCCTTCTGATAAATCTTCTATTTTTAATACGTCACTTCTTAATATTGGTTTTGGCATTTCTTCTCTTGGATCCCTACCTGGTTTTGTAAGTTCTTCTACTATATCTTTTAATGTCATTTGTCCGATATCTAGTTCTTTTGCAGTTTCTTCTATGTTTACAAATTTTAATTTTTCTCTTAATTCCTGAAGTTTATCTTTATCTCTTAAGTCTTCTTTATTAAATCCAGCCTTTTTCAATAGTTTTTCAGTTTGCTCATAGTTATCAGGGTGTACCGCAGTTATGTCTAAAGGATTATCTCCATCTGATATTCTTAAAAAACCTGAACATTGTTCAAATGCAACATTTCCTAATTTTGGTAC
Source organism: uncultured Clostridia bacterium (assembly GCA_947626025.1). Lineage (GTDB taxonomy): Bacteria > Bacillota > Clostridia > TANB77 > CAG-508 > CAKPSH01. The sequence goes on along the minus strand of CANQQQ010000036.1, from coordinate 15,867 downwards.
TTTTAACAATTGCTTTCTATTTTTAAATTTTCCATTTTCATCTCTGTATTTTACTATATTTTTAGCAATACCTGAATTAATTCCTGATACATAAGATAAAAGTGATGGTGTAGCAATATTAACGTCTACTCCAACTTTATTAACTGCATCTTCAACAACTCCTGTTAAACTTTCATTTAGTGTTTTTTGGTTAACATCATGTTGATATTGTCCTACTCCTATAGCTTTAGGATCTATCTTTACAAGTTCTGCAAGAGGGTCTTGTAGTCTTCTTGCAATGGATATTGCCCCTCTTATTGAAACATTTATATCTGGATATTCTTCTGTTGCAAGTTTTGATGCTGAATATACTGAAGCTCCTGCTTCACTAACTATTGCATAATGTACTTCCCTATCTGCTTCTTTTATCATATCAGCTACGAACATTTCTGATTCACGAGAAGCTGTTCCATTTCCTATTGCAATCATGTCAACTTTATCTTTCTTTATTAATTTTAATAATTTCTCTTTTGCTCCCTGGATATCATTTTGTGGGGCTGTTGGATATACAGTTTCTGTGTCTAAAACTTTTCCTGTTTCATCTATTACTGCTATTTTACACCCTGTTCTATATGCAGGATCAAATCCCATGACTGTTTTTCCTTTAATTGGAGCTCCTAATAAGAGTTGTTTTGCATTTTTTCCAAATACTTTTATTGCTTTATCATCTGCTTTTTCTGTTAAATCACTTCTTATTTCTCTTTCAATAGATGGTTCTATTAATCTTTTATAAGAGTCTAGTATTGTTGCTTTTAGCATTTCCTCAAATTGAGTATTTCCTTTTATAATATCTCTTTCTATATAAGCTATAATTTTATCTTCTGGTTTTTCCATTTTTACTTTTATAGCTTCTTCTTTTTCTCCTCTATTTATTGCTAAAATCCTATGGCTTGGTATTTGATTAATTTTTTCTTTATAATCATAATACATTTCATAATTTGTTTGTTCATCTTCTTTTGCTGCTTTTGTTACAATGTAGCCTTCTCTATAACAATATCCCTTGATCTTTTTTCTATATTTTGCATCATCTGATATATTTTCTGCAATTATGTCTAATGCTCCTGCAATCGCTTCTTCTACTGAATTAACACCTTTTTCTTCATCTACATATTTTTCTGCTATTTTATTTATATCTTCAGTCTCATTTTGTAAATATATAATTATGCTTAAAGGTTCTAGTCCTTTTGCTTTAGCTACTGTCGCTCTTGTCTTTTTCTTCTGTTTATATGGTCTATAAATATCTTCTACTTCTGCTAATGTTATTGCATTTTCTATTGCTATTTCTATTTCCTCTGTCATCTTTCCTTGTTCTTCAATAGATTTTCTTACTTCCTCTTTTCTCTCTTCTAAGTTTCTTAGATATGTAAGTCTTTCATTTAAATTTCTTAATATTTCATCGCTTAGTCCGCCTGTAACTTCTTTCCTATACCTTGCAATAAAAGGTATTGTGTTTCCTTCATCTATTAATTTTACTGTGTTCTCTACCTGAGTATTTTTTATTTGCAATTCTCTTGCTATTGTTTCAATTATTTTGTCCATTTTTCGTTCCTTTCTAATTAATGTTTTTATCATAATAACATTATAAAAAAATTTTTTCAAGATTTTTGTAGTTAAATAAAATTATTTGTGTTAAAATTTATTTAAATTTATCTTTGGAGGAATTTTTATGGCACCGATTTTATTAGTAGGAACATATTCAGAATATGGCATGTATAAGCTTTCTTTTGATAATGGAATTCTAACAACTTTACGGTTCTGATAATAAGTTTGAAAATTGTTCTTACCTTTGTGCTTATGATAATATTTACTTTAATGTTGTTGAATTTTCAAATAATAATAACTATACAAATGGTTTAATTGTATCAAGAAATTCTGACTTTTCTATTATTAAGGCGTTAAACATAAATGGAGTTTCTCCTTGCTACATATTTTTAGATATTAATAGAAATTTGTTATATATTGCAAATTACGGTGATGGTTCTTTAAATGTTTTTTCATTAAACTCTAATAATTCTTTAGAAAAGTTGATTTTTTCTAAAGCTTTTACTATGCATTCTCACATTCATTGCATACAATTATCAGAAGATGGTAATTATTTGTTTATTACTGATTTGGGTGATGATAAATTATTAGCATACAAAATTATTTTTGATGGAGTTTCTTTTGATTTAGAGTATTGTTCTCAGTATAATTTCACTAGAGGTTCTCAGCCTAGACATATTGTGATAAATGGAGGTGATTTATATCTTATTACAGAGGCTTCTTGCGAATTATACCATTTTACTTTTTCAGAAATGGATGGCTTAAAATTTCTAAATAAATTTTCACTTTTACCAGATAACCTATCATTATCATCTGATTATACTGGTTGTGCAATTAAGCTAAGCCAAAATAAAAAATTTTTATATGTTTCTGTTAGGGGATTAGATAATATATGTGTGTTTTCTATTAGTCCTCATTTAGATTTAAAACAATATATTTATTGTTATGGAAAAACTCCTAGAGATTTGCTAGTATTAGATGATTATTTGCTATGTGCCAATCAAAATTCTAACTCTATCTCTATCTTTGATATAAATGAAAAAACAGGCGAACTATGCTATAATAATGTATTTAACATAGCTCATCCTGCTTGTATAATAAATTTATGATATTTGTCCTGAATCAACTATAATATTTTGACCTGTAACTGCTAGCATTTTATTAGTTATACAATATATTGTATCTGCTATATCTTCTGGTTTTGTAAAATCGTTTAATGCTATCATTTCTTTATATCTATAATTATAAAAGTTGCCATTACTTTTTATATCTTCATCTGTTGGTACAGTACCTGGCGAAACCACGTTGACTCTAATACCTTTTTTCCCAAATTCTTTTGTAATAGATTTCATAAATCCAATTATTCCTGCTTTTGCAGCACTATATATAGGTAAATTAAATGTTTTAATTGCATTTACAGATGATATTAAAACTACATTTTTGTTGCTTTCTGCTTTTTCTAATAATGGTAAAAATATTTTTGTCATATAAATATGACCTGATAAATTTAATTGAATAGATTGATTTATATCTTGAAAAGTGACAGTTTCAAGTCCTTCTATTTCTGTTTTCATTGGCATTCCAGCTGTGCTAATCAAATGCGTTATTTTTCCGTATTTTGACTCTATTAAATTATATAAATTTTGTATTTGTTGAACATTTGTTACATCTAATTCATAGAATTCATAATCTTGATTTTTAGAATATTCATATATTTTTTCATTTAAGTCTGTTGCTATAACTTTTGCACCATTATCTAGATATTTTCTCACAACACGTTTTGCAATATTTCCACATGCACCAGTTATTAAGACTATGTCCTTTTCCATGATTTAACTGCTCCTTTTCTCATAAATTATTAAAGTCCTTTCTTTCCCCTGTTTTTCAAATTTATTAGGGTCAAGTATAATTTCTTTAGCTGTTTCTCTATTGTCAAAAAATGGTTCTGCACCATCTGAATAAGCACAAATATATTTTATTTTTGATAATTGAACTTTATATGTATCAATATAATGTTCAGCCTCTGTTTCTCCAGTTAATACTCCAAAAGATACTTCTTGTCCATTATACTTAACATTAGGCTTATTTCTAAAATCTCTCCTCACCATTACTCTGTCTTTTGGATTATTCCAATCATATTCATTGTTTTTTATATAAATGTCATTTAAATATTTCTCGAAATTAGTGTGATTATTTATGGTTTCAAATTGTAAATTAAAGTTTTCATCAAATGCTTTTATATGACAATCTCCTATGGAAAATGCGTACATATATTCAGAATCTATATACCCTCCAACAGCAACACATCCATATAAATCATTTGCCAAATAATCTATTTTTCTTCCTTCGTTTATTTTCCAAATTTCTTTATTTACTTTTTTTACTATTTCAAAAACTTTCTCTTTTGTTATATTATTAGTATTTTTTATCATATCATTAAAATTCTTGACACATATTTTTGCAGATTCAAAAGCACCACTTGGATTGGGATATACTTTTATCCATTTTTCAACTTCTTCTTTATTTTCTGGATATGGAACACATTCGCCATAAATTGAGTCTCTTGTGACTCCATCAGCAATGCAAAATACATTTTGTTTTGCTTCAAAGTAATCTTCTGCAACTGGTTTAATTCCATATTTACTAAAAATAGAATTATCGCACATTTTTGCATATATTAACCCAAGCATTGTTCTCTCCTTTCGTATTTGTATGTATCTTTCTTTATTTGTTCATACATATCTGCATCAGGTTTAGATATTTCTTCTTTTATCTCTTTAGGTAAAAAGCTTCTCATTTCTGCAATAATTTTACAATAATCTAATGCTACATCATATTTTTCTTCATAAATTTTTTGTATAATCATTCTTTGGCTCTTATGCACAGCTGGAACTTTTAATTCTATACTTAATCTATAAAACCATTGCATTTTTTTCATAATATCTATTTTATCTTTATCACTTATTTCTGAATCTATAAATTTATACAACATATACGACATATTCTTTGCATACACAAACCTATAAAAAGCTAAAAAGCCATTATTTTTAAAATTATTATATATTTCATTATATGCCTTATTTATACCATTAAAATAACTTTTTGAGCAATTAAAAGATACTGATTTCTTGCCAAGTTTACCCTCATTTCTTTGTCTATAACAATAGATAACTTTATTGCAATAGTAAACTTTATCACTTTTCATGAAACTTGATGTTGTAAAATATGCATCTTCAGCTGGCACTCCTTCAAGGAACTTTATTTTATGTTTTTGAATAAATTCTTTTCTAAAAATCTTGTTCCAAACAGCTGAATTTAATATATAAAAAGATTTTTCGTAATCATATATACTTAATTTGAAATCTTTGTATTTATTTGTATTAAAAACTGGCTTACTCCATAGAGTTCCATCATAGTCTGTATTTATATAATTAGCTGTAACAAAATCTGCATTTTTATTTTCTATTTCATTATATAAAATCTCACATGCATCTTTACTATAGAAATCATCAGCATCTGCAAACATTAAATACTTTCCTTCTGCTAATTTCATTCCTTCATTTCTTGCAGTTCCAGCTATCTTGTGATTTTTATCTAATTTTACACTTACAAAATTACTATATTTTTCTGAATACTCATCCATAATTCTAGTCGAATTATCTTTTGATGAGTCATCAACCATTATTACTTGAATATCTTTTAATGGCATTGTTTGGTTTACTATAGATTCAAGTAAGTCTCTAAGATATTTATCTACGTTATACACTGGAATAATAATCGTTATCTTATACATTTAAATTTCACCTATTTCTCCATATTTAAAATAAAGCAATAATTTATAGAGATAAATTATGTTTTAAAATTAATTATACTATATTTATCTAATTCTAATAATAACATAATTTTTTTATATTTTCAATCATATTGTATCTTTTAATATATAATTAAAAAAAACTAAAGGATACGGTATGCCGTATCCTTTAGTTTTATATATTCTTAAATTAAAAATTGTATTATTGCGACAATTATAACTCCTGGTATTCCAAATACTCCTACTATTAATGCAGACCACCATGTTATATCTAAAGTAAATCCTATTGATGCTCCAAAAATATTAATTACATATAATAATACTCCTCCTAAAATAGCATTAATGATAAATCTTATAATCCTTTTAATTGGAAAAGCTATTATCTTTAATACTATTGCTAATAGTAACACTCCTATAAAAAATGCTAATACTGGTGATATTTCCATTTAAATTTCTCCTTCCATCTTTAGATTTTATACTACTTTTTATAACGGAATTATATCATATGCATTATTCTTTTACAATCTATTTTTTGCTAAATATTTACTACTAGATATTGTTCTAATTTTCATTCCATTTATCATCTTTTGTAATTCTATAATTGGAATAGGTAAAATCGAAATCATAATTACATACATCCATTGCATTTTATTTAATGGTACTAGACTGAATACATTAGCAAATGTTGGTACAAATACCACTAATACTTGTAATAGAGTTCCTACTACAAAACTTCCAATTAAAAACTTGTTATTAAAAATCCCTCTCTTTAGTATTGAACCTTCTGACTTAATATTAAAACTATGTACTAATTCTAATAATCCTAGTGATACAAACGCCATAGTCCTTGCTACATCTATTCCATATAAATAATTTCCAAGTGAAAATGCAAATAAATTTAGTGCACCTATCATAATCCCTTCTGTGAGAATTTTATTCCATAATCCATCTGCAAATATGCTTTTTCTAGAATTTCTTGGTTTTCTTTCCATTATACCTTCTTCTTCTTTTTCTAGACCTAATGCAATTGCAGGTAGAGAGTCAGTAACTAAGTTTATCCATAATAATTGAATTGCTAGTAATGGAGATTGCAAGCCTAATACTAATCCCATAAATATTGTTGTTATTTCTCCTATATTAGTTGCTATTAAAAAATGAATTGCTTTTTTCATATTATCAAATATATTTCTTCCATGCCTTATTGCTTCAACAATTGTAACGAAGTTATCATCCATTAGTATCATATCTGATGCATTTTTTGCTACGTCTGTTCCACCCTTTCCCATGGCAATACCTATGTCTGCATTCTTTAGGGCAGGGCTATCATTTACCCCATCTCCAGTCATTGCAACTACTGCTCCACTCTTTTGCCATGCCTTTACTATACGAACTTTATGTTCTGGTGTAACCCTAGCAAATACAGAATATGAAGCTATATTTTTATTCAAATCTTCATCTGAAATACTATCTAGTTCAGCACCTGTAATTGCTTGATCTCCCATTTCTAAAATTCCCAATTGTTTTGCTATTGCTTTAGCAGTTGCTATGTGATCACCTGTAATCATTACTGTCTTTATTCCTGCTTTTTTACATATTTTTACAGCATCCTTTACTCCTTCTCTTGGAGGATCAATCATACCTATTAATCCAACAAAAATTAAATTTTCCTCTAAATCTGTAGTATTTTTATTCATAAATTCAAAATCTCTATATCCTACAGCAATTACCCTTAATGCGTTATTTGCCAATTCTGTATTCTGATTTTGGATATTTATTTTTTCCGTATCAGTTAGTCTTTGTACTTTACCATTTTTATAAATCCTATCACATTTATTAAGCATAATATCTGGAGCACCTTTTGTAATACTTTTAAATCCATTTTCAGATTTATGTACAGTTGTCATTAATTTTCTATTTGAGTCAAAAGGTATTTCATTTATCCTTTTCATTTTATTATATAATTCTTTCTTATTTATTCCTGCTGATAATGCTTTATTTACAATCGCAACTTCTGTTGGTTCTCCTATAGCTTCTATTCCATCTCTAATATCACAATCTGTACACATACAGCCTAGCTTTAATAATAGCTCTTCATCATCTGCAATAGTCTTTACTACTGTCATTTTATTTTGGGTTAAAGTTCCTGTTTTATCAGAACAAATGACATTACTGCAACCTAAAGTTTCAACAGCTGGAAGTTTCCTTATAATACTGTTCTTTTTTGCCATCTTAGTAACTCCTATTGATAACATTATAGTAATAATTGCAGGAAGCCCCTCTGGTATTGCAGCAACTGCTAATCCAACTGAAGTCATAAACATTTCTACAGGTTCAATTCTTTTTAGTATTCCTATTACATATATAATAGCGCAAATAATTAGGCACACTATTCCTAAAGTTTTACCTACCTCAGCTAATTTTTTTTGAATAGGAGTTTCTGGTGATTTTTCTTCAATTATCATATTGGCAATTTTCCCAATTTTAGTTTTCATTCCTGTTTCTGTAACTATTGCTTTTCCGTGTCCAGAAACGACTATACTTCCCATAAATCCCATGTTTTTCATGTCACCAAGTTGAATTTTTTCTTTATCGATTTTACTAGTAATTTTTTCCACTGGTTCAGTTTCTCCAGTTAGACTGGATTCTTCTATTTTTAAATTAAAAGCTTCTATTATTCTACAATCTGCAGGCACATAATTTCCTGCCTCTAGTTCTATAATATCACCTGGTACTAATTCTTCTGCATTAATTTCTTTAAGTCTTTCTTCTCTTATAGTTTTTGCAATTTGCGGTGTTAATTTTTTTAGGCTTTCTATTGATTTCTCGGCTCTTTCTTCTTGAACTAGTCCCATTATAGCGTTTAATACTACTATAGCAATAATAATTATAGAATCAATATAATCATTTTCTCCTTGCATATATGAAGTAATTGCAGAAATTATTGAAGCAAGAATTAAAATTATTATCATAAAATCATTAAATTGTTTCATGAACTTTACTACTATACTTTCTTTCTTTTTTTCATCTAGTTTATTCATACCATATTTTTCTTTTCTTAAAATAACTTCTTTTTCTGCTAGTCCAAATTTTATGCTGGTTTTTAAACTTCTAGCAACTTCTTCTGTTTTTAACATGTGCCACATAAAAAACACCTTTCCTTCCTTTGATTTCTCTTTTATATATTTATGAAGGAAAGAAGTTTTTATTACAATTATAATCTCAATATTGCATAATTAATATTATGATAAATTCATCTTATATTGAATAAAGCGGATTTTTCGCAATTTTTCTATAAATTTATTTAACATTTTATAATTTTATGAATATGATATAACAAATATAATTATATAGAGGTGTACAATATGTTTAAATCTATTCTCCATTCTGCTAAAGCACATATAAAAGGTGGAAAAGATTTCCCTAATATAAATGGAACTGTCAGTTTTAGAGAAACTAAAAATGGAGTACTAATGACAGCAGATATATACGGATTACCTCAATCTACAACTGATTGCAAAGGGAGATTTTTCGGTTTTCATATACACAATGGTACTTCGTGCACTGGTAATTCCGAAGATGAGTTCGCAAATAGTGGTATGCACTATAACCCTAATGATTGTCCTCATCCATATCATGCAGGAGATCTCCCTGCTTTAATTGAAAATAAAGGTCATGCATACATGAGTGTTTTGTTAAATAAATTTAAAATTGATGATATAAAAGGGAAAGTTATTATTATTCATGATTCTCCTGACGATTTTACCTCTCAACCTAGTGGAAATTCTGGAAAGAAAATTGCATGCGGAAAAATTTATTAGAAAGCGATTTATAATCGCTTTTTATTCAATGTGTATACATCTATAATTATGATAATTATACTCTGATACTCTCTTACCAAAATTATCAAATGTATGTGTTGCAACTAATGTATCATGTGTAGTTCTGCCATTTTGAACTACCATTAGGCTATGAGAAAATGTTATTCCATCAAAGCTTAACTGAACTATATCTCCTATCTTTAATTGGTCTATCGTAGTTTCCTTTCCTAATGGTCCTGGACCTTTATTTGATATTAAAAATTTATATAAAAATTCTACTCCAGTCCATGATGGAGATTTATTATTTCCGTTAATATAATACCATCCATTATTTTTACTATAATTCATTTGACCATATCCAGCAAAAATGCATTGTGACACAAAATTCGTGCAATCTCCTCCTACTGGGTCATAATTATAATATTGGGGATTTCTAGAATATGCCCATTTTTTTGCATATTCATAAACTTTCTCTCTATTATAGCTCATATTACTTTCATTCCTTTCTAACATAATTCCATTTAAAAAGTTCACCTATTGTATTTTATGTCGAAAAAACGAATTAATTGCATAAAAAAAATAAAATTACAAATAATATTTAATAGCAAAAACACATATATATGGTGTTTTTTTTATTAAAATTAGAAAGGATTGATATAAAATGAGAAATATAAAAAAAATTATTATACTTCTAGTAGCTGTAACACTATTTGCTATAATTTTTACTCCTAATATTTGTAATGCTGCTACTGAAGTAAATAGTGAAAGTAGCTTATTAGCAGCTATTAGTAATGCCGCTGAAGGTGAAATTATACAATTAACTACAAATATAGAATTAACTAGACCAATTGAAATAAGAGATCAAACTATAACAATAAGTGGCAGTGGATATACTATATCTAGAGATACTAATAATTGGTCTGCAAATGGAGCTAATGGTACTTTAATTACAGCTGGAATCGGATCAAAAGTTACTCTTTTAAATCTTAATCTTAAAAATTCACAAAAATACGGTGCTCAAGCTTATGATGGAGGTTACTTAATACTAGATAATGTAACAATAGGTAACTGTGGTTTCGGTGGAGTACTTGTTAATGCTGGTACTGTTGAAATAAAAGACTTATTTTTACAAAAAAATGGACAAAGCTCTAATAATGGTATAGAAATTGCGAAATCATCTGCTATTAGCGAATCAGAAAATGAACCAACATTAATAATGAATGGTACAGTATCTTCCACAGAACAAGAAAATGTTATTTATCTTGCTGTAAATGATGATTTATCAACATTTAATTTAGTAAATACAGATAACACTGTTAGAAAAATACTTGCAGATGGTAATAAAGTTGTCATCACAGATCAAAATAATAATGTTATTTATGAAAGTAATACAAGTATAGGGCTAGATATTGCAGGTATAAATTATGTTCCAAATCTTATTATTACAATTCATTTAATGGAACAAAATATAACTTTTGCAGTACAACAAGGAACTGTTCTTACAAAGGCACAAATGGTAGAACAAATTAATTTAGCAAATTTAGGTTTAAGTGCATATACGATAGATGGATTTTTTGTCGATGAAGATTATAAAACAGAATATGATTTTAAAACACCTTTTACAAATAATACAACTTTATATGCAAAACTTAGTGCTATAAAAGAAAAGGATAAAAGTCCAAAAACAGGTATAGAAGATTATTTAGGAATACCGGTATTAGTTATCATAATATCTGTAGTTGGAATAATAACATTAAGAAGAAAGGAATTCTAATATTTTAGGACATAACTTTTATAAATAGAGCTAGCCTACATTGATAATGTAGGCTACATGTCTTAATAATGAATGGTAAAATATATGGATAGTAATGGTAAAGTAAAGAAAATCTTACGTATTTCTCTTTTTGTAATATTCATTTTGCTTATAGTTTTCTCATTTATTTATATAATTAACTATTATTATAATATGAAAAAAATTTTTGATGAAAGTAATTTACTAAATGAGATTTCTATAGACGAAAATTTGATTGTTGAAGAAAATTTAGAAAATCCTATTGTAGAAACGACAGAGAGAATGTTAAAACTTGAAGAATTACAAAAGGAAAATTCAGATATCATTGGCTGGATTGAAATTGAAGGTACAAATATCAATTATCCTGTTCTTCAGTGTAGTGACAATGATTTCTATATGAATCACAATTCTAAAAAACAATATTCTAGTGGTGGATCAATATTTTTAGATAAAGCTTATAGTTGGGATCCTCCTAGTAGTAATCTATTAATATATGGTCATAATATAAAAACTGGTGCAATGTTTCAAAATTTATTAAAATACAAAAATGAAGAATTTTATAATAATCATCAAACAATACGATTTACTACTAATAAAGAGGATTCCACTTATGAAATAATAGCTGTATTTCCATCAAAAATCTATTATAAATCAGATAAAAATGTATTTAGATATTACTATTTTATTAATGCTAATAATGAAGATGAATATAACGAATTTGTTAAAAATTGCAAAAAAGCTTCTTTATATGATACTGGAAAAACTGCCAAATATGGTGAACAATTAATGACTCTATCTACTTGTGCATATCATACTGAAGATGGACGTTTTGTTGTAGTTGCAAAAAAATCAAATTAAATATCACAATATATTGTAGTTCCACTATTTATTGTAATTCCTTCTTTTGGAGTTTGATTTGTTATTATAGCTTTAGATGTGTCTATTTCTTTGCCATCTAAATCTATATTATTTATAGTTAATTCTAACCCTAATTCCTTTAATGCCTTTTCTGCATCTTTTACTGACATACCTATAACATTAGGCACTTTAACTTCTGTTACTTCTTCTAGTTCCTCCGTATTATCTTTCTCTAATTCCATGTATGGTAGAACTTCTCCTAATATTTGTGAAGCTATTGGTGCAGCCACTCCCCCTCCTTGTATTACCACCCACTTATTGCAGTCATTGTATTAAAAAATAAATTTAGTATTTAGCTAAATTTACAGTGATTTATAAATAATTTCTATTCTGTTTTTAGGAAAAACTTCTACTTTATTTATAATCTCTTTTAGAAAATCATTTGTTATATAAGTACCTTTTTTTAATTGTTCTACTACTCCCCTTATTCTATTTTCGTTTAATTTATTTTGTACTAACTCTTTAACTAGCATTCGATATCTTTCTATTTCTTTGTTGGCTTTCGCATATTCTACTTTAAATTCCTCTATGGTTATATATTGTTCACATTTGTTTTTGTATAAAACACTTTTTCTTCTTTCTAGTTTTTCTATTTCATTTCTATATTGTTTTATTTTTTTCATATTATCATTAGTATTATTATAATAGTCAATTATTTTATTAGTAATTTTATCTATTTCAATTAGGCTTAATCTTTTTATAACTTCGTTTTTTACTATTTCATTTAAGTCTTTCTCTCTAATGTATGTTCTATTTTTGCATTTCTTTTTATAAAAATAATTACAAATAAAACCTGCTTTATCATACAAATATTTTTGCTTATCAGTAGATTTATAAATTTTATATTGTAATCTTTTTTTACACTCTCCACAACATACTAAATCTTTTAACAAAAATTCATATTTTATTCTAGTAGTGCCTTTTTTCCTTGACTTTATTTCTTGTACTTTTTCATATTTTTCCCTTTCAATTATTGCTTGATGTGTATTTTCTTTTATTATCCAACTATCTCTATTTTTATTCTTTCTACAAGTTTTTTTTATATAATTTGTTTTATAGTCATTCATTACTGTATTTCCAATGTAGAATGGATTTGATAATATATTATTTATTGTTTCTCCGCTCCATTTTTTACTTGCGTTTTTTAGTTTCATATATCTGCTTGGATTTTTAATTTTTTGATTATTTAAATATTCAGCAATATAATTACTTGTTTTTCCATTAATGTACATATCATAAATTTTCCTTATATTTTCTGCAACTTCCTCATCAACAATTATCTTATGCTTATCTTCTTTATCCTTTTTATAGCCATAAGGTGCATAATGTTCAACAAATTGTCCTTTTTCTTTCATTGCTTTTTTGTTTGCTCTTACTTTATTTGATATATCTGCAATATATGACTGATTTGCTATTCCACGAAGCATTATGCTATCATCTATTTCATATCTTTCCCCACTGTCTATAAATTCCGTTACTGATATAAATCTCACATCATTGTCTGGGAAAAAAATTTCTGTATACCAACCTGTTTTATTTTTATCACGAGTTAATCTACTTACATCTTTTACTATTACCATATTGATAAAGCCTCTTGATATGTCTACTATCATTTTATTAAGTTCTGGTCTTGAATCCAATATTCCAGAATATCCATTATCTGCATATTCTTTTACTATTTTATAACCTTTTGACATAGCATACTTTGTTGTAATTTCTCTTTGTGCTTCTATACTATTATTTTCTTCATCATGCTCTTTTGACAATCTTAAATATATTCCTGCTCTATATTCTTTCATGTTAAGCCACCATATCAAAAATATCATATTTATAATATATGTATATTTTATTATCTTTATCTATTTTAATATCATATACTATTTCTGATATCATTTCTCGCTTCAACACTTTCATACTTAATATTTTATCTACTAATTCATTTACTATATCTTCTGTTATACTATTTTTGTAGTTTTCTTCTTTCTCTAATATTTCAAGTTCGGTTTTTATTCTATTCTTTTCATTGGATTTTTCTTTGTAATATTTTTTATAATCTTCTTCATCTAGCAATTCTTGTTTATAATCTAAGTAAAGAGTCTTTATATCATCTTCTACTTTTTTTAGTTCTTTATCTAATATTCCTTTATTGTTATTAACTCTATTAATTAATATTTCATTTTGTTGCTTTAATATAAGTTCCTTTATTCTTTTCTTGCTCAATGTTCCTATTGTTTCTTTTAAATTATTACAGATTATTTGATTAAATGCTTCTTCATCCAATCCTCTACTTCCCTTAATGCATTCCTCGCCTTTATATCTTTTTAATCCATTCAAGCAACATATCTTTTTAGACTTTAGTTCTTCTGGATTGTTTCTTCTATATTCAACTTTCAGAGTCATTTTAGCCCCACATTCTTTACATCTCACTAAACCATTTAATTCCCATTCATGTTTTTTTCTTTTAATAGTTCTATTAGTACTTCTAACTTTTTGTACTTTATCAAATAATTCTTCTGTTATAATAGCCTCATGCGTATTATAAGCAATTTTCCATTCTTCAGGAGGAATATACTTTCTTTTTTTAGATTTATAACTTAGATTTATCCTTTTTCCATACTCTGTATGACCTAAATATACTTTATTATACAACATTCTTCTTATCATTTCTTCTCTCCATTTATACCTTATTTCTCCATTATTACTACTATTATTAGGACTTGGTATGTTATCACTTTGTAATCCATTTATTATTTCTATAATTCTCCTTCCTTTGCTATATTCATCATATATCCTCTTTACAATCCTCGCTTCTTGCTTATTTATTATAAGTTTATGTTTATCTTCTTTTGATTTTTTATAGCCATAAGGTGCTATTGATCCCATAAACATTCCTTTTTCTTTTCTTGCCCATATACTAGATTTTACTTTTCTAGAAATATCTTTACTATACCAATCATTTATTAGAGTTTTAAATTGTATCATATCATTGTTAGCATTTTTTGTTCCAGTATCTACATTATCTAAAACTGATATATACCTTATATTTCTTTCTAAGAAATACATTTCTATATAATAATTCGCCTCAAAGCTATTTCTTGATAGTCTTGATAGGTCTTTGGTAATAATGCAATTTATTATGCCTTTTTCTATATCTTCTATCATTCTTTGAAAATCTGGTCTATTTGTATTAAGTCCTGTATAACCATCATCTACATAATAATCTACTATAACAAACTCTTGCCCTAATTTTTCTACTTCTTTTTCAATTATATTTTTTTGACTTACTATACTATCGCTTACATCTTTATCACCATCTTCCTGCGATAGCCTTAAATATGCTGCAACTTTATATTGTTTATTCATAATTTACACCTCTTTTTGAGGCATATATACTTGATAACAAAATTCTATAATCGTTATTTTTTAATTTATTTGTGAAATTGCATATTTGCATATTACATCATACAATCCATCTATATTCTGCACATTTTCTATACATTTTGTTATTACAGTATATTTTTTATTATCTATTTCGTAAGTCGATACATTTTGTCCCTTTTTTTCATCTTGTATCATATATACACACCTCCTAGTTTCTCTTTAAAAATATTAACTTTATTTTGAATTTATGAATAATTTTTAAGTCTAGGAAGTAAACCGTATATAAAATTAATTCTCCTATGTTTCATATTTTTCATCAAGACTTCTATCATTCTAAATATATCTATTGTTACTTGTAATTTGAAATTATTTTCTAAATATGATTGCCATTTTTATTCTAAATAAATATCCGCCCGTAAAACGGGCGGTATTTATTCAGCCCTATAAGGGCTTATTACTGGCAGCTCCCACATGGGAGCTCTTTTTATCGTACGACAGGCATGTTATTTGACTAATCGGTGAAAGTCCGTAGTGGAGGTATATATCGCCAACCACATAGAGAAACA
>CANQQQ010000035.1 GCA_947626025.1 uncultured Clostridia bacterium | reverse complement strand
TATCAAGATATGCTTGTTATTTAATAGTACAAAATGGAGATCCGAGAAAAGAAGTCATTGCATTAGGTCAGACTTATTTTGCAATTCAAACACGAAGACAAGAAGTAGCAGATTATTTTAATCAATTAGATGAAGACAATAAAAGATTAGTAATTCGTGGTGATATAAAACAATGGAATCAAATGTTATTAGAAGCGGCACATAATGCAGGTGTAATAACAAATGAGGAATATGCAGAATTTCAAAATGCAGGCTATATGGGATTATATGGTGGATTGACAGTAGATGATATTCATAAAAGAAAGAACCTAAAAGATAACGAAAAGATACTTGATTTTATGGGAAGTACAGAGTTAATTGCTAATTTATTTAGAATATCGCAAACAGAAGAAAAACTAAAAAAAGATAAAGTACATAGTTGTAGCAAAGCAACTTCAACTCATTATGAAGTTGGAACAAAGGTAAGAAAAGCAATAGAAGATATTGGAGGAACAATGCCAGAAGATTTACGAAGACCAGAAAAAAGTATTAAACAAATCGAAAAAGAACAATTAAAAAGATTAAAAGATAAAAAAACTAAATTAATGTTAGATGAGTAAAATGTGAGGCTATTGAAGGAAAGTAAGTATGTACTATAACATAAAATAAAAATTTGTTAAAACAAGTAAGGTAAACTATTTTTAAGGAGAAAATGGAATATGGAATTAATATGTAAATTGACTGATGAAGATATAGGAGAAGTATCAATAAAAATGGATAATCCTAGATTAAGATTAGGTGCAAGAGGAATAGTTATAAGAGAAGATGGAAAAATTGCAGTATTTAATAAAAGTAATAAAAATGAATATAAGTTACCAGGTGGTGGAATAGAAGGAGAAGAAAAACCAGATGAGGCTTTTAAAAGAGAAGCATTAGAAGAAACTGGCTGTATAGTTGAAATTATAAAAGAGTTGGGAATAACAGAAGAATATAAATCATTAGATAATTTTAAACAAATATCTTATGTTTTTGTAGGAAAAGTTTTAGAAGATACAAAACAATTGAATATTACCGAAAAAGAAAAAAATGAAGGAGCTAAATTATTATGGGAAACTCCTGAAAAAGCATTGAAATTGATAACAGAATCATA
The DNA here is from genome assembly GCA_947626025.1 of uncultured Clostridia bacterium. GTDB lineage: Bacteria > Bacillota > Clostridia > TANB77 > CAG-508 > CAKPSH01. The sequence goes on along the minus strand of CANQQQ010000035.1, from coordinate 16,691 downwards.
CGACAAATTAATTGCTTCAAAATATGAATCCGTATATTATACAAAATTTATTGTTTTAAGAGATAGAAAAATTTTAGAAAAGTATATTGAAATGAAAAATTAAAAAAGTAATTTTACTATGAATATAATTTGGAGGTAATATAAATGAAGAACTATTTAATAATACATGGAAGTTTTGGAAGCCCATTTGGAAATTGGTTTAGTTGGTTACACGATTTTATAGAAGAGGAAGGAAAGCAAGTATATGTGCCAGATTTTCCTATTGGAGTAGGATATCAAAATTATGAAAATTGGAGTAAATTATTAAAGGTATACTTGGATTTAGGATTGATAAATGAAAATACAATAATTATAGGTCATAGCATAGCCCCAGTATTTATATCAAAGTTTCTAACTGAAAATAAAGTAAAAGTTAAAAAATTAATATTTGTATGTGGATTTAATAATTATCTAGGAATAAATGAAGAATATGATAATGTTAATAAATCAATGTATTTTGATAACTTAGAAGATGTAAAACAATATGCAAATGATATAATTTGTTTTTATTCAGATAATGATCCATATGTAAAATATGAAGTAGAAAAAGATTTTGCAGATACTGTTGCAACAGAGCAAGTCCTAGTTCCAAATGGCGGACATATCAATAGTGAAAGTGGATATGATACTTTTGAAGATATTGTAAGTTATTTATAAATGGTATATTACGAAAAAATTATAATTTTCATAATATGGAAATTAAATATGTCGGAAACTCTCGTAAATGATACAATATTTACGAGAGTTCCCGAAATGGAATAAAAAACTGTAGCTTATATATTTCTATATAAGCTACATTCTAAATCATAACTGCTTACCGAAGTAAGCCTTCTCAGTCATCTAATTAAATAGATTTCCTATTAATTAAATGATACTATATTTTTATGTAAAAATCAAGAATTTTATGTAAAAATTTCGAAAAGTTATAAATTATTTTTAGCAGTTCTATATTTAAAAAGGTCAGAGTCTAAAAAAGCTTTTGATATATTATCTAAATCAATTCCTTTAATATTTCCTTTGTTCTTTGTGAAATCTATTCTTTCAATACTTATAGGATTAATGTTGAAGATATTTACCCATCTTTTCATTGTTTTAAAGTTATATATTTTTCCAAGTTCAATATAAGTTTTACTAGCGAGTTGTTTTTCTGTTGGTTGCTTACTTGTAATAGGCAAAACTAATAATGTTTTACCACCGTTTTTTAAAACAACAGCTGGATGCCTACCACTAAACTCTTCACCTATATTAAAGCCAAATTCAACCCAAATGACATCTCCACGAACAATATATTCTTTTGACTTTTCTAAAAATTCTGGAGAATTCATTATGATTTTTGTTTTCTTATCTATCCATTCAAGATAATCTTTAGGAGAGTTCCTTTTATGTAAAAAATCTTCATCTTTATGTATTTTATAATAATTATCTAGAGTAGTTTTTGCAGTGTTTAAGGTATCTAATAATTTTTTCATATATCAAACATCCTTTCGCGTTTTATATTATACCAGATATGTATAAAAAATCAATAGTTTTGGCAAAATTATATAGATTAATATAAATTGTTTTTTGATAAAAAATGTGATATAAGTAATACTAATGAGGTGTGAATATTATGAAAATTGTGAAGAAAAATAATGCTAAATATATGAGAAATAGTGATACAAGTAAATTTTTAGAATATTCAATAGAATTAAATGATAAGGATATTGATTTTTGTATTATTGAAATTAATGGAAGATATCCAGAACAAGGATATTGTACTAATGAAAAGTGTAAAGAGCTATGTTATATTTTAGAAGGAAAAGGAACATTAAATAAAAAAGATGAAATGCTAAATTTTGAACCAGGAGATGTTATCTTAATTGATAAGGAAGAAGTTTATTATTGGGCTGGAAATTGCAAAATGATTGCGGTTTGTACTCCTGCATGGTCTAAAGAACAATGCAAATTAATAGATGATAAAGGAGAATAGGATGTTGAAAGCATATAGTGTATTTAAAGATTTAGATAAAAAGGCATGTGAAATATTAACTAATGTAGGAATACAATTAGAGTTATTAACTTCTTCAGAAAGATCTAATAAAGAAAAACTATCAAAGTTGTTAAAAGATTATGATATAAATTAATTATAATTGAAAATGGAGAATGGGTAATGTATATGTTTATTTGCAAGGAATGCGGTAATATTCAAAAATATGATGAAAGTAAAGGAACAATAGAATTAAAGTGTGAAAGATGTGCTTCTAAACTAGGATGGGAAAGTAGTTTTCCACCATTAACAGCATTAAATCTTAAAAATTCTGCTCAGCTATTATTAGAACAATCTAAAAAGCAAGATAGGGAAATTTTACAAGCAACGGAGCTTTTAATTACTAAAACAGGTAAATCTAATATAAATGAAACTTTTATAGATAAATGGATTAATACATATGAAAACTGGCTTGAGAAATATCCAGATAATGATGATAATATATGGATAGAACGAGATGATAAATTTGAAGATATAATATGTAATGAATTAGGAGTAGAATTGGGGCTAAATCTTTTTTCAGCTTTAAAATTTGATAAAAATTATTTTAGAAAACCATATGTAATTATGGTTGCTTCAATGATAGAACAATTATTTAATGATTATTTTAATGAATTAGTTAGAATGAATTTGCCTGAGTATGGTTCAAAAGTGTTCTTGCGAAAATATAATACAGCAGGTATTCAAACGACAATAGATATTGCAGAATGTTTTTTAGAAGAAAGTTTAGCAGAAAAAATGAATAGATATTCTGATGCTTTTTCTGATAGATGGACTAGCTTGAGAAAATTAAGAAATGATATTATACATAGTAATAGCACATATATTAGCAAAAATAAAATTTCTAGAATTAACAAATTGGCAGAGGAAAGTTTTCTAGTTTTTTCAAATTTAAAAAGTGAAATGTATAAAAACAATAAAAAATAAATTGACATAATAATAATGCTATTAGTATATAATATTAACTACATATTGTGAAGAGATTTGTCGATTATAATTAAAATAGAATGAGCAAAAGAGAAAATTTATCTGTAAAAATATTACAGTAATTATATAAATAATGTAATAATCATTATTTACTATTTATAACTCTGTATATATAATGCTTTAGCAATATAAGGAACTACTTCATTTATATCATACCAACCAGAACTTTTACTATCATTTTCACCTCCGATTTGGATTAGAAACATAAACCATTCCATTATCATCTGTAGCGAGTAAAGCCATATAGTGTGAGGTTGTAGTCCAACGATTTTCAGATGGCTTATTCCAAACACATATAATAATAGGTCTATTACTTTTTAAATGTTCAGTAATATTTTTGGATGATAAATGAACACTATCATAGTAAAAGCCAGAGTTTTTTATATTATAGTCTTTTGATAATACAGAGGAAAGAGTTTCGTAATCTAAATGGGGATAATATTTTTGTCTAAGATCTTCTGGAGTAAAATCTTTATTATATCCGCTTAATATTATAGACATTACAGTAATACCACAACCATTTTCAGCCATATTGCCACCCCAGTAGGCATTATCGCTCCAAGAAGCAATACCATTTTGTTTATATTCATTATAAGTTTTTTGATTATTTTCTATAGTTGTAAAGGTGGTAAAATAACCATCTTTATTTTCAATTTTTTCCTGTCCTATTCCAGAGTAATTTTCATTTTTATCCTGTTTAATTATTTTATATTTAGATGTATCTTTGGAAGTAACAATATCTAAGATTGAATTATTAGAAACTTTATCGTACAATGTGTTTCTATGGATTACATATGCACAAGTTGCTAGTAATATAGTAAGTATTAAAAATAGTATTCTTCCTACTTTTATTTTTCTTTTCTTTTTTTTCATTTGAACCTCCCAGAAAATTAACTTGTATATAGTATATAAATAAAATTTATAAACAGTTTTAAGAAAATCTTAATAAAATCTTAAATTTTTCTTACATTGTCTATGAAGAATGAAAAGTATGATATAATCAAAAAGAAAGCGGTGATATAATGAACATTTTAGTGTTAGATGATGAGAAAGAAATTGCAGATTTAGTTGAGGTATATTTAAATAATGAAAATTATTCTATATATAAGTTCTATAAGTCAGAGGAAGCAATGAAATGCATAGATACAGTAAAATTGGATTTAGCAATATTAGATGTCATGATTGCAGGAAAAGATGGATTTGAAATTTGCAAATATATAAGAGAAAAAGAACTAAATTTTCCGATAATAATGCTTACAGCAAAAGTTGAGGATAAAGATAAAATAGCAGGATTAACACTTGGAGCAGATGATTATATTACAAAACCATTTAATCCACTTGAACTAGTTGCAAGGGTAAAATCAGCATTAAGAAGGTACACAAAATATAATGAGAAAAATGAAGAAGAGTTAATATATATAGATGGACTAGAAATAAAAAGAGAAACTCATCAATGTTTGTTGTATGGAAAAATAGTAGAATTAACACCATTAGAATTTGATATATTATTATATTTAGCAAATAATAGAGGACATGTAGTAAGTTCTGAAGAATTATTTGAAAGGGTTTGGAAGGAAAAATATTTAGATAACAATAACACAGTTATGGTACACATACGAAGAATAAGAGAAAAATTGAAAGAAGACAAGAGAAATCCAAAATTTATTAAAACAGTATGGGGAGTAGGTTATAAAATTGAGAAATGATGAATTTATAAAATTAAAAAATAGTTTAGCTATAAAAGCGGTTATAAGAATAATATTGTATAGCATAACATCAGTTATTATACTATCAATACTAATAGATGGTATTTTTAATGATCAATTGGCGAACTATTTATCAGATATGAATAGAAGAATATACATTTGGTGTGTAGCAAATAAAACATTACTTTTAGGAATTACTTATTTAAGTATCTTTGTAATTATATCTTTTATTGTCATAAGAAAAGCCAATGATAATATGGTAGAAATAATATCTGCTATGGATCAAATATTGAAAGAGCCGGAAAAGAGAGTCAAGTTATCAGATGATTTAGTAATCCTAGAAAGTAGGCTAAATAATATAAGAGTAGACTTAATCAAAAGTCAAAATGAAGCTAGTGAGGCACTACAAAAAAAGAACGATTTGATAATGTATATGGCACATGATTTAAAAACACCGCTTACATCTATTATTGGATACTTAACTTTACTTACTGAAGAAAGAGATATACCTAAAAATTTGCAAGAAAAATACATTAATATAGCATTAAAAAAATCAATAAGAGTAGAAGAGTTGACTAATCAGTTCTTTGATATAACAAGATATGACTTGCATAATATGCCAATAACAAAGCAAAAAATCGATTTAGTATTTTTAATGGATCAACTTGTAGAAGAAGCTTATCCAATGTTACAAGAGAGAAAATTAAAATGTGTTTTAAATAAACCAAAGTCGATTGATTTTATGGGAGATGGAGATAAATTGGCAAGAGCATTTGGAAATTTACTAAAAAATGCTATCAATTATAGCTATGAATGTACAACAATAGAAATCAATATAAAAAAGGAAAACGATAAAATTGAAATTGTATTTAGGAACAAAGGAGATAAAATACCAGAATATAAGCTAGAAAAAATATTCGATAAATTTTATAGAGCAGATGAATCAAGAACTTCTAGTACAGGTGGATCAGGACTTGGGCTTGCAATTACGAAACAAATTATTGAATTGCATAATGGTAAAATTTATGTAAAAAATGATAATGAATATATTGAATTTTATATTGAATTGATAGATAATGTATGAAAGTATAATAGATGATAATGTAAAACAAAGCAGTGATTAAAATACATTTGTCATTGCCAAATTTTAATTTTATCTAATAAGAATTCTTGAAAATTTTTTATTAGATAAAAATAACTTGACTTTTGAAATAAAAAAATGATATATTTTATTTCGTAAATAAAATAGAAAACGACACATGTAGAGCAAAATGCTCGTAAATCTGATTACGGTACTAAAAATAATCGTAATTGGAATGCATGTGTTTTTTTGTATGCAAAAAGAAAGGAGAAAAAGACATGCCACAGACAAAATTTCAAAAGTTAATGTTTGCATTGATTACAGTTATCATTACAGTTCCATGCTTTGTATTTTATTGTTCATCATATGAAGCGGGAGGATTTAATGTAGAAGTTATTAAAAATTCTTGGATTTTTATTCCAATTGAATTTGTACTAGCTTATCTATGTGAAATATTTATTGGAAGCCCTTTATCTGTAAAACTAGCGTTAAAGGCAATAGATCCAAAGAAGAATGATCATATGATAGTAGAAACTGCAATAATATGTGCAACTGTTGGAATTATGTGTCCATTAATGAGTTTTTGGGCAACCATTATTTATAATGGGATTATTGCGGTAGGAATGGGAGGAGCTCCATTAAATGAATTTTTGATTAACTTTATTCCATATTGGTTACAAAAAGTAGTATTAAACTTCCCATTTGCATTACTTTCACAATTATTCTTTATTCAACCATTAACTAGAACAATTTTTAGAGCAATTTTCAATAATAAGAATGAAAAACAAGTGGAAGTAAGTACAGAAAAAGAATTGGTAGGAGTAAAATAATATTAAAATGATATACTGATAAATTCAGTATATTATTTTTTTAACAATGTATTTGATTAATATAATAAATTCAACCAAGCTAATCTTGCGTGAAATTAAGCTGTATTTATTGTAAAAAGGTATAATAAGTGCTATAATTATAATGTTAAATTTTAGAAAATATAGCGTATTCTTATAGATAAATAATAATAAAAGAAATGCTAGATTCTTTTCTGTCTTAGAATTATAAATGAAAGGAATGAGAGAGGGCAAAATGAATCTTATTAAAATAAAAGATTTATGCTTTAGTTATCCTACTAAACCAGACACATTGAAACATGTAAACATAGACGTAAAACAAGGTAGTTTTACTTGCATAGTAGGGGAAAATGGATCAGGAAAGAGTACATTACTAAAATGTATTTTGGGATTAAATAAAGGATATACAGGAGAAATTATAAAAGAAGAAATTATAGGATATTTACCACAAAAGAGCGATATCCAAACTAATTTCCCAGCATCAATAGAAGAAGTAGTAATGTCAGGAACTATTAGTAATAACATAAAAAGTATTTTTTACAAAAATGAAGATAAAGAAAATGCAAAAGCAGTTATGGAAGAATTAGGAATTTATGATATAAGAAAAAAATGCTTTGCAGATTTATCTGGAGGACAACAACAGAGAGTTTTGATTGCTAGAGCATTATGTGCAACAAAAAAAATAATAGTATTAGATGAGCCTACAAACGGATTAGATCCTAGCATAGCAAAACAAATATATGAATTACTAGATAAATTGAAGAAAAAAGATAATGTTACAATTTTAATGGTATCACATGATATAGAAAGAGCTCTAAGTTATGCTGATACTGTTATTGAATTAACAAATGGCAAAGTAACGTATAATGGTGATCCATCTAATTTCAAAATAGGAGGTACTAAATAATGGTACAGACAATTATGGAAATGATGTCACATGTATTTATACAGAGAGCAGTACTTGTAGGATGTTTAGTAAGTCTATGTGCAGCACTTCTGGGTGTAAGTCTAGTTCTTAAAAGATATGGTATGATAGGAGATGGATTATCACATGTGGGATTTGGAATTATCACTGTTGCAACAGCATTGGGACTTACTTCACCTTTATATATAGCAATCCCAGGAGTAGCAATATCTGCAATTATACTGTTAAAGATAGGAAATAATAGTAAAATAAAAAGCGATAGTGCGATTGCTTTAATTTCAAGTTCTGCATTAGCAATAGGAGTAGCGATAACTTCAGCTACAACAGGACTAAATACAGATGTATGTAATGTGATGTTTGGAAGCATCTTAGCCATGAGCGTAAGTGATGTTTATTTAAGTATTGCTGTTAGTATAATAGTAGTAATATTATTTGTTATATATTATAGAAAATTATTTCTTATTACATTTGATGAGGAATTTGCAAACGCAAGTGGATTAAAAGCTAAGAGATATACGAATCTAATAGCAGTTTTAACAGCACTTATCATAGTAGTTGGAATGAGAATGATGGGAACAATGTTAATAAGTAGTATTATTATATTTCCAGCATTAACATCTATGAGATTATTTAAATCATTCAAAAAAGTAATTATAAGTTCTGGAATTATAAGTGTTATATCTTTTCTAATAGGAATATATTTATCTTATATTTATAATATAAGTACAGGAGCTATGATAGTTATAGTAAATTTAGTATTGTTTTTGATATTTACAATATTAGATAAAATACTAAATGAATAGTAGATAATATTATTATAGTAAAAAATTAGGGGAGTAATGCATGGATAATAAAATACATGTGTTTTTAAAAGAGAAGAATAAAGCAATATTAAGATTTCCTAAATATGATATCGAAACTATTGCTTACATTGGTAAAAATGGACTTACAAAAGACAAAAGAGAGGGTGATGGAAAGACCCCTATAGGAGTTTTTGAACTAGGAGTTATTTTAGGTACAGACCAAATAGTTAAGAACAAAAATGGATTAGAATATATGTGTATTAATGAGGACATGTATTGGATTGATGATCCTAAATCTAAATATTATAATCAATTAATAATTATATCCAAAGTACAAAAAGATTGGAATTCAGCAGAACACCTAATAGAATATCCTATACAATATGAATATTTGATAGAAATAAAAGCAAACCCTAATAATATCCAAGGAAAAGGAAGTGCAATATTTTTACATTGTGTTAATCAAGGAGTAACAGAAGGTTGTATTGCTGTAAATAGAAAAATCATGAAAGAATTAGTGGAAAATATAGATAAAGAAACGAAGATAGAAATAGCAAAATAGGAGGATAAAATGAGAATAGGAATTGATATAGATGGAGTATTGACGGATATAGAGCAATGGCAACTTGATTATGGAAGCAAAGTAATGTTTGAAAAATATAATAAAGAAATTGTTGATGGAAATGCATATGATTTTACGGAAGTATTCAATATAAACGAGAATTTGGATAGTTACTTTTGGAGGGATTATCTTTTTGATTATGCAGTAAATGAACCAGCAAGAAAATTTGCTGATCAAATAACTAAAAAATTAAAAGAAGATGGAAATGAGATATATATTATTACGGCAAGATTTTTAACTGAACGCGAAGATGAAGAGGGAAACAAAATGAGAGACATAGTTATTAATTGGTTAAAAAAATATAATATTTGTTATGATAAACTAATATTTAGCCCAGAAAATAAATTGGATATATGTATTGAAAATAATATAGATATTATGATAGAAGATTATACAAAAAATATAAATACAATATCACAAAAAATGCCAGTTATCTGTTTTGATGCAAGACATAATAAAGAATGTGTAGGAGACAACATTATAAGATGTTATAGTTGGTATGATATATATGCAAAAATAAAGAAGTTTAAAAGCATATAATGTAGAGGAATGATAGTAAGAATGAATTATTATGAAAGCCTAAACAAGGTAATAGATAGAATAGAAGATAATATTGAAAATAAGTGAACAAGGAACACATAATGAACTTATTAATATGAGGAGAGAATATTACAAATTAGAAAAAATTTCAAAATTATGTTGACAAAAACTATAAATTGATATATAATAATCAAAGTCAAGAAAGCAATATGCTTGGCAAGAATTCAGGAAGGAGGACGCATCATGGGAAAGACAACACGGACTATAAGATCTCCCACTAATCGTTTTTTTAGTAACCGTTAACAGTTGATTCTAATAGGAGGTACAAAATGCCCAGAGATGGAACAAAAAACTGTAAGATGAACAATACGATTATATTAAAAGACGATATGCAGCGCGCACCGGCAGGCCGTGTCGGGCGGAGGACAGCTTAGGGTTGCCCACATCTGGGAGTCTAAGTTGTATGACCTGAATGAAATCGGGATTTTTCTCGATAAGGAGGACTTACCTTATGGTAAGTCCTTCGATTATTTATATAGGAATAAACAAATCTTTATGTGTTTTATTAAATTGTTAAAAATATAAAAAAACTTTATTTTAATTATTTTTTGTAGTAAAATGACTTTGTATTAATATTAAGTATATAGGAGGAAAAATAAAAAATGCAAAACTTTAATTACCATACACATACATATAGATGTGGACATGCAGATTTAGATGTTAAAGATGAAGAATATATAAAAGAATTTATAAAAATGGGCTTTAAAAAAATTGCTTTTACAGACCACTGTCCAGAAAAAAATGAGATAGATAAAAGAACCGATATGAGAATGAAATATAGTCAAAAGGATGAATATCTTAATGAAATTAAATACTTAAAAGAAAAATATAAAGATAAGATAGAAATTCAAAGTGGCTTTGAAGTAGAATATTTACCAGGTGAAGAAGATAATATTAGAGAATTAAAAGAAGAGAGTGACAAAATTATTTTAGGTCAACATTTTATTTATGATGATAACAAACAATTAAAAATATTACATGATGATAATTTTACAGAAGAAGAGTTAATAAGATATGCAGAATATGTGATAAAAGCAATTGAACTTAAAATACCTGACATAATTGCACACCCAGATATATATATGATAGGTAAAAAAGAATTTGGAGAGATAGAAAATAGAGTAGCTAATATGATTTGTGAAACAGCAGAAAAATATGATATACCACTAGAGATCAATTTGGCTCAAGTGTTTAGAAATACATATTATGAAAAAATAAATGTAAAAAGAGAATTAAATAATGATCCAATAGAAATACAAAAGAAGAAATTGTCAAGAGTATCATATCCTAATAAGGATTTTTGGAAAGTTGCCAGTAAATATAATATAAGAGTATTATATGGTATAGATGTTCATTATAAAGGGCAGATATTAAAATTTAAAGAATTAGTAGAATTAGCTAATGAGATAATAGGAAAAGATACAATAGGAAAACTGAAATTTATAGAAATGTAGAGAGATTCAATCACTATTGCCTTTGATATTTGCTCACTTTCATTCGTAAACCAAAACACAAAAAGAAAAGGAGGTGTAGCCACTTTATTGAAAAAATGCACATATTGGACATTCGTAATATAATACATTATACTAGGGGTGTCTTATGAAGGTCATTAAGCTAAAAAAGAAAACTATAATAAAAGCAATTGCTATTATTGGATTTTTAATTGTAATATTAAAACTTCAAAGTTCTTTTGCTATGCAACATTACTATAATGTTGATTTTACAACAGGTATTGTAACTGCAACTACTTTGAATGTAAGAAGTGGACCAGGAACAAATTATAAAGTTATTACTACTGTTAATAAAAATGAGTATATAAGAGTATTTGCAGGAGTGGGAAATTGGTATATTGTTCAAGTCGAAGGAGACTATATCGGGGCTGTAAGTAAACAATATGTAAGAGGCATTTATCCAAACTCAAATAATTCAACAAGCGGATCAACTAATTCATCAAATTCAGGAAATAGCACTAGTTCATCTATGAATTCAAATGAATTAGAAGTATTTAATTTAATAAATCAGCAAAGAATTAATAATGGTCTTAGTGCATTAAAAGTTGATGAAGAAGTACAAAGAGTAGCAAGGATAAAAGCAGAAGATATGGTATCAAATAACTATTTCTCACATAACTCACCTACATATGGTTCACCGTTTGATATGTTAAATAGCTTTAAAATATCATATAGATCAGCAGGAGAAAACATAGCGGGAAATTCAAGCAATAGTGCAGCAGTAGAGGCATGGATGAACTCATCAGGTCATAAAGCAAATATATTAAATGGCAGTTTTAATTATACAGGTATAGGAGTAGTAACTAGTCCTAGGTATGGAAGAATATATGTTCAAGTGTTTGTAGGAAAATAAGTGTGTAGATAATTTAAATATAAAAACCACGTAATCAAATCTAAAACTTCTAGACATGATTGCGTGGTTTCATTATCCTAAGCGATTAATCCTAGGAAAAGGATTTAGCACACATTCGGTTTACAAGTTATTAACTATTTTGAGTAAAGCAATTAAGCTTCTATACTCTACGCCCGTAATTTATCCGCAGGAATTTTAAAGGTTACACTTAATTTATTAAAATCCAAATATCTTACAGATGAAGGAGTAACATCAAGTATTTTTTCGAAGTTTTTAACGTCATTTTTAAACATTTCAGCAGAAATTTGAATAATATCTACCTGATGCTCTTCCGCTTTTTCTTTTATGTTTTCAAGCACTGTAATGATATAATCAGAACGTGTTTCAGACCGTGGTCTTTCAGAAAAAGCAAAATGATAAGTAAGAGTAACGAATGATTTCATTGATATACCTCCAAATTGAAAAAAAGAATGTGTGCTTATCCCATTTTCAACTGGTAGGGAACCCCCTAAGCAGTACAATCATTATACCATATTATGTAAAACAAATCAAGACAAACTTATAAATAAAGCTTTATTTTTTTATTTGTTTGTAGTAAAATTATATAGAATTAATAATAATGTGTATAGGGGGAAATATGTTTAAAAGAACAGAAACAAGGCCTATTTATGTAGGGGGAGTACAAATAGGAGGACAAGAAAAAGTAATAATACAATCTATGACAAATACTAAAACAAAAGACATAGAAGCAACTGTAAACCAAATATTAGAATTGGAAAAAGCAGGTTGTGAAATAGTAAGAGTCGCATGCTTAGATATAGAAGATGCTAGGGCAATAAAAGAAATTAAATCTAATATCCATATACCAATTGTAGCAGATATTCACTTCGATTATAAAATAGCATTACAAGCAATTGAGAGTGGAGTTGATAAAGTAAGGATTAATCCAGGAAATATTGGTAGTGAAGATAAAGTAAAACAAGTAGTAGAAGCTTGTAGACAAAATAATATTCCTATTAGAATAGGAGTAAACTCTGGGTCTTTAGAAAAAGATTTATTGGAAAAATATGGTGGTAAACCAACAGCCAAAGCTATGGTTGAAAGTGCAAAAAGACATGTTGATATTTTAGAAAAATTAAATTTTTATGATATAGCAATTTCATTAAAAGCATCAAATTTAGATTTATGTATACAAGCATATGAAGAAGCTAGTAAAACATTTAAATATCCTTTACATCTAGGAATTACAGAGGCAGGAACAGCATTTAGTGGAACTATAAAATCTAGTATTGGTTTAGGAATTATGCTAAAACAAGGCTTTGGAGACACTATAAGAGTATCATTATCAGATAATCCAACAGAAGAAATAAAAGTAGCAAAAGAAATATTAAAGGATTGTGGGTTATATAAAAAATCTCCTACTTTAGTATCTTGCCCAACATGTGGAAGAACTCAGATAGATTTAATTCCAATAGCAAAACAAATAGAAGAATTTTTACAAACAATTGAATCCGACATAACAGTTGCAGTTATGGGGTGTGCAGTAAATGGACCAGGAGAGGCAAGAGAAGCAGACATTGGTATCGCAGGTGGAATAGAAGAAGGGGTACTTTTTAAAAAAGGTAAAATAATTAAAAAAGTGAAACAAGAAGAGATAGTAGATGTACTAAAAGAAGAGATTTTAAATATGGTATCAGTAACATGTTAGAAATATAATAAGCATGACACAGATTAATCTGTGTCATATTTATTATTTATTAGCGAATTTTTGCTTTACAGTATCTATTTTTTGTTGTTCTACTGTTTCGGTTTTATACCAACCTTTTTCAGCCATTAAATTGTATATTTTATTTTGAATATCTAGAGATTCATTTAGAGCATCCTTAAATGCAGTATGGACTTCTGCAGTAGTTGATTCTATTGTACCATGAAGGTATAAGTCGCAAACACCTTTGATGATTAACAATTCCTTTTCCATTAAATCTTTGTCTTCCATAATTTCCTCCTATAATAAATTTAAAAATTTGTTAAATAAATCAGTATGCTTTTGTTCTAACTCTTTTATATAAGTAGATAAAGTTACATCTGTAATTTGAGCAGAAGTCTTCTTACTACATGTTTTCATAAAACATTCATGTCCTAAAGCATCTTCAACATATAAAAGTTCTTTACTTGTCATAATAATATCACCACCTAAAGTTATTATTTACCAAATTATCAAAATATATACGAGTAGTAACATTTTTTGAAAAAAATTTATATCATAAAAGAGGGGATAATTCCCATAAAAGAAAGGGGGAAAATATGGAATCTCAGCAAATTTTGAGATCTAAAAGTTATCTAAACAGATTTGATAAAATTTTAGAAGAAATGTGTACAAAAATGTTATCTGCTAAGCCCTGCAATAGCATAACTTTATATTTTATTCAATGTATGATACCACACCATCAAGCAGCAATATATATGTGTGAGACTTTACTTGAATATACTACTTATCCACCATTACAGAAAATTGCAAGAAACATAATAGAGATGCAAACTAGGGGGATAGAGCAGATGCAAGAAATTGCTAAAACTACAATGGGTTATTACAATAGAAAACGAGAAATAGATTGCTATTCTGAGAAATATTTAACTATAACTAAAAATATGATATGCAAAATGAAAAACAGTCCAAGATGCATAAATATTAATTTAGACTTTGTAGGGGAAATGATACCACATCATGAAGGAGCAATTGAAATGTGTAATAACTTGTTACAATACTGTATAGATCCAAGATTGAAACAAGTAGCAGAAACAATAATTAAAGAACAGAGTGAAGGGGTAAGAGATTTAATTGAAATAAGAAAAATGTTATGCGGAAGGTAAAGCAAAACCAAATAAGAAAAATCTTTGATTTTTCTTATTTGGTTTTTACTGTTCGATACGAATCAACTATAAATTCATTTTTATTATCAAACTTAATAACAATTACTTTTGTATAATTATCTTTGCAAGGAGGATTAAGTTCATTAATAATTAAACTAGCTTTATATTTCTTTAAGGTATCAAATGTATTCATAAATCCAAATCCAGTACCGCCACTATCAGCATGAGTAGTTATAGGCTTTTTACCTAACTCCTTTAAAGTATCAGACTCAAATTCAATTCCAGAATCATATACATATAAACTATAGTAATTATCTATTAAACCAAGTTTCACCAATATACTTCTATTAACATTATCAGAGTTATTTATTGCGATAATAGAATTCTTAATATGATCAGCAAGTAGAATTTGTAAGGTTTCTTTTGGAATAAAAGTATTAACCATGTGGTGAATATTACCGTTTAATTGTAATTCAAAATCTATATTATTATTAATACATTCTGATTGCATAAATTCTAACATATCATCTATTTCACTAATCTCAGTTTTAGGTAAAACTGCTACTACTTTATTATCGAAAAATTCAGCTGAAACTTCTTTAATCCTATCACTAATATCAAGTTCATCTGCAATTTCATTTTTCATCATAAGTTGATTTAACTTATATTCAAGTGCACGTTGCTTATGAGCAATGGAATGACTAGTTTTACTAAATTCAAGATTTTCTTTTTCCAATTTCTCAAGCTCTAAATTCTTTTTATCAAGTTCAGCTTTTGTTTCATTTAAATCTTTTACTAATAGGCTGTGCTTGTAATATAAAGTCAATGAAGTTCTGATAGTTATGAACATAATGATAGCTAATATGATAAATATAATAGAAACACTTAAACGAAGGTCCATTGAATAATTTTTATTTATTAAAGTAGAAGAAAATAGTACAATGGTACTAATACCTGAGATTAATAAATCAAAGTACTCATTATTCAAATCCTTTTTTAAGAATGTAAAACCTTTTTTAAATCTTTTTATATTAAATAGAAAACATAATAGAATAAAGTGTATTATATAAATCAAAATTAGATTAACTAAATCATTTTGAACTCCAAATATAGCATTGAAGATATAGTCAATAATAATAGAAAAGAAATAAACAACTTTATTTAAACTAAAAGAAGCTACAGTTACTAAAATAGTATATCCTAATTTATTAGTAGTAATCATATAGTATAAAATACTTAATGAAAGAACAAAGAATATACTATGAGTAAATGAGTTAGATCTTATTTTTGTATCAAAGTATGCAATAATAAGAGTAAAGAAAAACACAAAAAAACATTTAATATTAAATATGGGTTTTATATTTAATATATGAGCAAAAGTATAATAAATGCACAATCCCATAAGAAATGTTTTTAAGAAGTATATAATTATATTAATATCATCTAAATATAAAATAGTAAGTATATTCTCCATTATTAATCACCTCATATAATAATATATATTAAAGAAAATTTATAATCAATGAATTATTAATAATATTACGCATAGAGGAAGAACATGTTATTTTAATGAATAGAGTTATAAAATACAGAAGGTAAAAATTATTTTTACCTTCTGTGTTCTTATTATAAGGTGCCTTAAAATAATTATTAAAGGAATTATAGCCAACGACTAAGCCAGTTAACAAGAGATTCAAATAATACGTCCATTAAAATCACCACCTTTTTATTACATACAACGTATTGTGTTGTTAATAAAAAAATACCATCTATCTCTTTGAGACAGATGGTATTTACTGGTGGAAAATTATGTCGAAAA
>CANQQQ010000034.1 GCA_947626025.1 uncultured Clostridia bacterium | reverse complement strand
CTAACATTGTATCATAAAGTAATAATGTGTGTCTTTTTATTTTTAAAAACCGGTCACTTAATTTTACCATTTATAATAAATTTTAAATTTTATGAATAAACAATGGAACGGTATATTGTCTTTTTCTAACGACAAAATATCCGTCCCATTTTTTATTCTTTATTTTCTTATTTTTCAAATACACATGTGATTTCATAATGGTTTACATTTGAATATCTATAATCTATTTCAAATTCACGTGTTTCTCCAACTGCTAAATCTTTAACTTCTAAGTATTGCGTGCCTAAGTTAATATCTCTTTTTGAATACAAATCAATTTTTATATATATTTTATCTATATCCTCTTCTAGATTATTTTTTATTGTTCCCTTTGCATACCCATTTACGTCTGTTGTTTTTACTTCACTCATAACTATTTGTGGTGAACTTATTTTTACTTCTCCTGATATATTTTTATATGTATTCCTTAATCCAATTTTTACAATAAAATTTGAAAATATTGCAAATACAACTATTACTATTCCATAAAATAAAATTCGTTTAACTGTTGCCATAATATCATCCCTTCTATTTTTTGTTTTAACCACATATAAGTATAACATATTTTTTCCAATATGTAAAACTTTGTCATAAATTTGACGATTACTACGTTTCTCTAAATTTGTTATATAATGTTTTTATGTATTGGCAAATTATAAAATATCTGATATAATATAGGAGTTGAAATTTTATAAATGTGAAAGGATGATATTATGAAAGCACTAATAAGTGTATCTGATAAAACAGGTATCGTTGAATTTGCTAAAGAATTACAGAATTTAGACATAGAAATTATTTCAACAGGTGGAACTTATAAAAAATTAAAAGAAGAAGGTTTAAAAGTTACAGAAATTTCAGAACTTACTGGCTTTCCTGAGTGCTTAGACGGAAGAGTAAAAACTCTCCATCCAAAAGTTCATGCAGGAATACTAGCTATGCGTTCTAAAGAATCACATATGAAACAATTACAAGATTTAGGAATAGATACTATTGATTTTGTAGTTGTAAATTTATACCCATTTAAATCAACTATTTTAAAAGACAATGTAACACGCGAGGAATGTATAGAAAATATTGATATTGGTGGTCCTACAATGTTACGTAGTGCTGCAAAAAATTATCAAGATGTTTCTGTTATTACAGACCCTGCTGATTACGAAAAAGTATTAAATGAATTAAAAACTAATGGACAAGTTAGTCTTGATACTAAATTCTACTTGATGAATAAAGTATTTGAGCATACCGCAAACTATGATGCAATGATTTGCAATTACTTAAAAAATGAAAGAAAAGATACATCTTTCCCACAAGAACTAACTTTAACTTATGAAAAAGTACAAGAAATGAGATATGGAGAAAACCCTCATCAATTAGGTGCTTTATATAAAGAAGTTGGAAAATGTACAGGTTCTTTAACAGTTGCAAAACAATTAAATGGAAAAGAATTATCTTTTAATAATATTAATGATACAAATGGTGCTTTAGAGTTATTAAAAGAATTTGATGAGCCAACTGTAGTAGCATGTAAACATGGAAATCCATGTGGTGTTGGAAGTGATAAAGAAAGTATTTATAAGGCTTGGGAAAAAGCTTTCAGTGCTGATAAAACTTCAATATTTGGTGGAATAATTACAATAAATCGTGAGGTTACTGTAGAATTAGCTAATGAAATGAAAGAAATATTTTTAGAAGTAATAGTTGCTCCTTCTTTTGAACCAGAAGCCTTAGAATTATTGAAGTCTAAAAAGAATTTGAGAATATTAGAATTACCAGATATAACAGTTAAACAACCTGAGGGAAGTTATGATATTAAGAAGATTAATGGTGGTATTATCGTTCAAACTATAGATTCTAAGTTATTAGATGAATATAAAGTTGTAACGGACAGAAAACCAACTGATAAAGAATTAGAAGACATGATGTTTGCTTGGAAAGTTGTTAAATATGTAAAATCTAATGGTATCGCTATTGCGAAAAATAAACAAACAATAGGAATTGGACCAGGACAAGTTAATAGGATTTGGGCAACAAAACAATGTTTTGAGCATGCAGAAGAGCTTATAGCTCCTGGAGTAACAAAAGGTGCTGTTCTTGCATCTGATGCCTTCTTCCCTTTTGATGATTGTGTTGAAGCAGCACATGAAGCTGGAATAACAGCAATCATTCAACCAGGTGGATCAGTACGTGATCAAGGCTCTATAGATAAATGTAATAAGTACGGAATAGCAATGATATTTACTGGAATGCGACATTTTAAACATTAATAAGTAATAGAATCAGCATTATTAACAACAATCTATCTATTATTCTACGGATTAATAGGTGTCACTATCATAAATATTGCCTTAATTATAACTTTGGTTATCATTTTGAGCAAATAATAAAACGGCACATTTGCTTGGCAGAGCGATGTGTCGTTTATCCATTATCTTCCTTCTCTTTTATCATGATTCTTTGATTTACTTTCTTGATTTTTATTTTTTTCTTTACAATCTTTTTCTTTTTTATTAAATTCTTCTACATTTACCTTAAACTTATCTATATCTTTTTGTTTTAATAAATCCTGTGCTAAATTTATAAAAATCTGTGTAGCATTTTCTATTGATTCTCTTGTTGTAGATTCATTTGGATTATGACTTCCTTCTGTTGATGGTATAAATATCATCGTTTTCTTACGTGCTGGTATATATCCAGTATCTTGACCTGGGTATGAAGCCATCATATGATAGTTAATGTCCAATCTTTCACATATATCTGAAATCTTTGAATTTAACTTTTTACTAGTTATTGCAGGAATACCTGTTGATATAGTTTCTTCAGTTATCTCTGTTTTAAATTTATTATATGCTTTTTCTTTAATCTTTTTAAATTCCTCTAAAGCATTTTCAGATGTATTCTCTCCTATAAGTCTAAAATCTATTGCTCCTCTAGCAGATGGTGCTATTTGATTAAGACTTCCTTTATCATCTATCGTACCAATTATAAGTTGACTAGCTCTTCCTAATCCTTCTTTCTCCCATTTCTTACCTAATTTTCTTACCTTTAATCCTATATATCCTACTGTATCTGCTGGATTATGTCTTTTCTTCATTGGGGTTGAGCCAGAATGATTTGGTTCTCCTTTTACTGTATATCTAAGCCTCAAAGATGAACCTACAGAATCTATTATTCCAATAGTTGGTTTTCCCGTCTTCTTAGCTTTTTTATCTAATGACTCGTATTGTTCAATATGTGCTTCTAATGAATAATCCACTTCGTCAAAAATTCTTTCTACTTCTTCAATTCCTTTGACATGTTCTTTTAAATATTTTCTTGCATTTTCTATTTCACTCTTTAATGTGATAATTTCTCCTCTTTGTGCTTGTGCTTTTTTATCAACATATTTTTCAAAATCATCTTCACTTAATTTTTTACTTAAATACTTACTTCCTACACATGCATTTCCAAATCTGCTAGACTCTTCACAAGCATATATAGCTACTTTTATAATTCCATTACAATTTTTTCTTTTTATCATTTCTTCGGCTGTCTGTAATGCTACCATAACTCCTACTGGTCCATCATATTGCCCTCCGTCATAAACAGAATCAGTATGTGATCCCATTGCAAAAGTTTTTGTAGGATTATTTCCTAGTTTAATAGTACCACAAATGTTTCCTGCCTTATCTATCGTTATTTTCATACCTAACTCTTGCATTTTCTCTATAACTTTAACTTTGTACTCTAAGTCCGCTTCTGTATATGCTAACCTATTAATTGCTTCTTTTGAGTTAAAATTAAAAAAATCGTCTAACTCGACTTTTCTTGCATCTTCCTTCATAATTCTATTTCTCCTTACATAATATTTTTTGAAAACGCAATTATTGTATCATATTATGTTTACTTTTTCAATAGTTTTTATTAATTTTACAATAATCCTTTATTAATATATGTAAAATATATTAATATGCAACCTTTCTTCTTGCCGAGTTTTAAACTTCCGAACAAGGTAAACAGTCTTTAGGATAATAGCGGTTGTGACCATTTCTATCTATTAGTAATTTCAATCACATTTCCTATTATATAAAAAAGAAAGATAAAATTGTTTTATCTTTCTTCTTATTATTTTATATAATATACACTATTCTAAAATATTTGGTATTAAATCTCTTGCTTTTGTTTTTTTCTTATTTTCATTTACATCATCAATAAATTGCTTTGCATTTTCACTTTGCTCTTCAAGACTAATTCCTCCATATAAGGACTTTCTAAACTCAGCTTTTTTGTCTTTAGTTGCGTCTGCTAAAAATAAATCGTACTTTTCTTGCAATTTTCTGTGTAATGTTTTTACATCTCTAGCAAAAATCTCTTCCATTTGTGTATCTTGTCTCTGTACTCTTCTTGCTAAATTTATCATTTCTTCATTTATTTCATCTATTCTTCTTTCGCTAAATCCTCTATTTCCTAAAATCATAGTTTGACGCCTTCTTATATTTCCCAAAGCTTGATCTATTTCTCCTAAAACAATATCAATTGTCCTTGAGTCATTTCTTCCTATTTCTTCAATTCCTTCTCTGTGCCTATTAATTCTAGATTTTAATTCGTCATTACTATATCCACTTTCTAAATCTCTTCTTACTACACTTAAAATTTCGTTCAATTGATCTTCTTGTGACTCAATCCTTCTTTGTCCTGTTTTGTTTAAAACTGATTTTATTTCACCAAATTCACCCTCACAGAACATTTCTATAGTAGAACTATTACAATTATATTCATCAAATATTGTTCCTAGTTCTACAAAAACTTTTTTTACCATATTTTCAATTTCTTTAGGCATACCATCTCTATATTCAACTGTTTTTAACATGCTTCTTTTTAGTTCTTCAAATAATACTTCTTTTGTTTCCATAACAATCACCTCTACTCTTTAATTATAGCATAAAATCATTGTTTGGTCAAATTCGTTTCCTTCTAATTACCTTTTAAATAGATGTTCCTAATTTCTATTTAAAATATTCAATACCTGATTCGAATATTTTTTGATTTTTATTTCCAGGAACGTTTTGCAATATTCCATTTGTATAACATCTTTCTGAGTGTCCCATTTTTCCTAAAATTCTACCGTCTTTACTAGTTATTCCTTCAACTGCATATACAGAACCATTAGGATTATATTTTATATCATATGTAGCATTTCCACTAGCATCTACATATTGAGTAGCAATTTGTCCATTCTCTATTAATTCTTTCATAACTTTTTCGCTTGCTACAAATCTTCCCTCGCCGTGTGATATTGGGATTATAAATTCCTCTCCTAGTTCAACTTTACTAAACCATGGTGATAATTTTGAAACAACTTTTGTTGTAACTAACTTTGATTGGTGTCTTGCAATCTTGTTAAATGTTAAAGTTGGCATTGTGTCATCCATTTCAATTATATCTCCATAAGGAACTAGTCCTAATTTTATTAATGCTTGAAATCCATTACATATACCTAACATTAATCCATCTTGCTCATATAAGTGTTTATGTATTAACTCACTTAATTTTGGATTTCTAAATATTGATGCTATGAATTTTCCTGAACCATCTGGCTCATCTCCTGCACTAAATCCACCTGGTATCATTATTATTTGTGCTTCTCTAATTTGTTTTGCAAATTCATCTATTGATTCTTGAATATCGTTTGACTTTGTATTTCTAAATATACTTATGTTTGCAATTCCGCCTGCATCTTCAAATGCCTTAGCGAGATCATATTCACAGTTCGTTCCTGGGAATACTGGTATAAATACTCTAGGTTTTGCTACTTTGTTTTTAGCGACTAATATTGATTTTTTATTAGATAAAACATTTATATCTTTTTCTGCTACTATCTCTTCAGCTTTTGTTGGGAATACTTTTTCTAATGGTTCTTCCCATAGTTTTATTAATTCGTCAATATCAAATTTAATATTATTGTTTACCTTAATAACTTTATTTTGCGTTGTCTTTCCAAGTACTGTGAACTTGTCATTTGAAATATCTTCTGCTAATTCAATGATAAATGCTCCATATAAAGGCATGAATAATTCTTTATCATCTTGAAATTCAAATCCTATTTTATTACCAATACACATTTTAGTTATTGCATCTGCTATTCCACCATTTCTTACTGTTCTTATTGATAGTACTTTTCCTGATTGAATTAAATTGTATATTAATTCATAATTTTCTTTTAAGTCATCAAAGTCTGGTAAATAGTCTTTATCGATTTTTGTTTTTAGTATTACAACTTTAGAATTTTCTTTTTTAAATGCACTTGAAATTACTTTTTTTGTATCTACTGTTCCCACACAGAAAGAAACTAGAGTTGGTGGTACATCTAATTCATTATAACTTCCAGACATACTGTCTTTACCACCTATAGCTGCAATTTGTAATTTTTCTTGAACTAAATATGCTCCAAGCAATGCTGAAAGTGGTTTACCCCATCTCGTTGCGTCATTTCCTAGTTTTTCAAAATACTCTTGAAGTGTTAACCATGCATTTTTATAATTTCCTCCTAATGCTACATATTTTGATACAGATTCAATTATTGCATAAACAGCTCCATGGAATGGACTCCACATTGCTATTTCTGGATTATATCCATAAGTCATAATTGTACCAGTATCTGTATATCCTTTTAGAGTTGGAATTCTTGCAACCATTCCTTCTTCTGGTGTTAATTGTTCTTTTCCTCCGAAAGGCATAAGAACTGTGCCTGCACCTATTGTACTATCAAATCTTTCAACTAATCCTTTTTGTGAGCAACAATTTAAGTCTGTTATTGTTCTTATCCAATCATTCTTTATATCTTTTGATTCCTGTTTTTCAAAATAACATTTAGAATAATCTGGTTTTAATATTTCTGCATTTGCACTACGTTTTGCGCCGTTAGTATTTAAGAATTCACGGCTTACATCAATTATTGCTTTTCCTCTCCAGTACATTTTTACTCTTGGTTCTTCAACTACGTCTGCAACAATTGTTGCCTCTAAATTCTCTGCTTCTGCAAATTTAACAAATTTATCTACATCTTTGTTTTCAACTACCACAGCCATTCTCTCTTGAGATTCTGATATTGCAAGTTCTGTTCCGTCTAGTCCTTCATATTTCTTAGGCACTTTATCAAGATTAACAATCAATCCATCTGCTAATTCTCCAACTGCTACTGAAACTCCTCCTGCGCCAAAATCATTGCATCTTTTTATTAATTTTGTAACTTCTGGATTTCTAAATAATCTCTGTATCTTTCTTTCTTCTGGTGCATTTCCCTTTTGTACTTCTGCTCCAGAAGTTTCAAGTGAACTACTATTTTGCGCTTTTGAAGATCCTGTTGCACCACCACAACCATCTCTTCCTGTTTTTCCTCCTAATAATATTACTTTATCTCCTGGCATTGGTGTAGTTCTTACGACATTTTCAGCAGGTGCTGCTGCAATTAAAGCTCCTACCTCTAATCTTTTTGCCACATATCCTTCATTATATATTTCATAAACTCCTCCAGTAGCAAGTCCTATTTGATTTCCATATGAACTATATCCACGAGCAGCCTCGTTTGTTAATTTCTTTTGAGGTAACTTATTTGGTAGTGTCTCTTGTACTGATTTTCTTGGATCTCCACAACCAGTTACTCTCATTGCCTGATATACATATGTTCTTCCTGATAATGGATCACGGATTGCTCCACCAAGACATGTTGCAGCACCACCAAAAGGCTCGATTTCTGTTGGGTGATTATGTGTTTCATTTTTAAACATTATTAAATAATCTTCTGGCTTTCCATCGACTAAAATATTCGCTTTAATGCTACAAGCATTTATTTCTTCTGATTCATCTAGATTTTTTAGAACTCCATTTTTCTTTAATTCTTTTACTGCAACTGTTGCAATATCCATTAAACAAATATCTTTTGCTTTTTTATTTTCATATACAAAATCTCTTGTTTTCATATAATCTTCAAATATTTTTTGTAGTAAGTCCCATTTAATGTCTATAACTTCTAACTGAGTTAAGAAAGTAGTGTGTCTACAATGATCAGACCAATATGTATCAATCATTTTCATTTCTGTAATTGTTGGATCCCTTTTTTCTTCTTCTTTAAAATACTTTTGACAGAATTTAAGGTCTGCCATATCCATTGCAAATCCATATTTTTCGTAGAATTCTTTTACGTTTTCATCTGTCATAGATATAAAACCTTTTACAACTTGTACATCTTCTGGGACAACTGCTTCATCTTCTAATTTTGTTAATTTATCTAAAGTTGCCTCTCTTGAGTCAACAGAGTTTATTAAATATGCTTTAATTTTTCTTAATTCTTCTTCTGAAATTTTTCCTGATAAGATGTAAACTTTAGCACTTTTTGCGATTGGCTTAATTCCTCCACCTGCTATTATTTGTAGACATTCTACTAATGAATTTGCTCTTTGGTCAAATTGTCCTGGTAAAAATTCTATTGCAAATACTTTATCTTCATTTTTAAAAGCATAATCTTCTTCAAAGCATATATCAACTTGAGGCTCTGAAAATACGGTATTCTTTGCCTTTTCAAATACTTCATCTGATAATCCCTCAACATCATATCTATTAAGTATTATTACATCTTTTAATCCATCTAATTGTAAGCTTTCTTTTAAATCTGCTAAAACCCCTTTTGCTTCAACATTAAATCCTTCCTTTTTTTGTACATAGATTCTTCTTACCATTACTAATCTCATTCCTTTCATTATATTTATATAAAACAATATATTTTTACATACTCATTAAATAGAATAAAAAGCAAAATTATATATTTTGCTTTTTTATTTTTCTCTTAGACCTTATTTTTCTAACTTATGATATACTTTTTTCCCCTTTTTTAGAATTGCATAACCTTTTTCAAAATCAGTATCAGATAACTTAAAATTAATATCTTCAACTTTTTGATCATTCAAAGTAACCCCTCCTTGGGCAATCAATGTTCTTGCTTGACCTTTAGATGGTGCAATTCCTGTTAATACTAATGCATCAACTATTGATATATTTGTATCATCTACTTTTGTTGTTGGCATATTCTTAGCATTTCCTGCACTTGTAAATAATGCATTAGCAGTTTCTTCTGCTTTTTTAGCTTCATCCTCGCCATGTATTAATTTTGTAATTTCATAAGCTGCAATTTTCTTTGCTTCATTTATTTTTTCTCCTTCTAATGAAGAAAGTCTATTGACTTCTTCCATTGGTAAGAAAGTAAGTAAACTCAATATTTTTCTAACATCTGAATCAGCGACATTTCTCCAGTATTGATAAAATTCGTATGGAGAAGTTTTTTCAGGATTTAACCAAAGTGCTCCACTTGCTGTTTTTCCCATTTTCTTTCCTTCTGAATTTGTTAAAAGTTTAAAAGTTAATCCATAAGAATCTTGTGTACCAATTTTTCTTATTAGTTCAACTCCCCCTATAATATTTGACCATTGGTCATTTCCACCAATTTGCATTTTACAATTATATTTATCGTGTAAATATAAAAAGTCATAACTTTGAAGTAATAGATATCCCATTTCAAAAAATGTCAACCCTGTTTCTAGTCTATTTTTGTAGCACTCTTGTGATATCATTCTAGCAACTGTAAATTTGCTTCCAATATCTCTCATAAAATCTATATAATTCAAATCTAAAAGCCAATCTTTATTATTTACAATTATTGCTGCATTTTCTCCCTCAAATGATACAAATCTTTCTGCTTGTTTTTTTATTGCTTCAACATTTGCATCTAATTGTTCTCTTGTAAGCATTTGCCTCATATCTGTTCTTCCTGATGGATCACCAATTGCAGCTGTTCCTCCACCCATTAGAATAATTGGTCTATGACCTGCCTTTTGAAGTATTGATGCTACCATTAATGCAACAAAATGCCCAATATGCATACTATTAGCAGTTGGATCAATTCCTATATAAAAGCTTACACTCTCTTTTTTAAAAAGTTCTCTCATTTCTTTTTCATCAGTTAATTGTTCTATATATCCTCTTTCATTTAATATATCAAATACGTCTTGCATTTATCTTCCCCCATATTTTATATTTTGTCTAAACTTTTTTATTTATTATAACATAAAACATTGTTAATGTATACAATTTTTAATTATGTTTATTTTTATTTTTCTAAAAAATGTAATTTATTCTTACAATTTGTATCTAAAAATACACTCTAGAACTTATTATTCTAGAGTGTATTTTTTGAATGGATTAGATTTCGGCATAATAACCGCACTTGCTGTCTTCCATCTTTCTTCTGCACATGCAATGTTTCTTATCCTTAAGTCCCATGCATGTTTGGCTAGTGCAATCGTTCTGGCATGGTTCATAGAACTTGCCATTAACCATCATTCCCCATTTTGCTATAACTTCTTCCCCTGTGTTTTGATTTTGGAGAATAAGGTTTCCTCCTTCGTATTTTTCTTTGCCTAACCTAATTCCACTCTCTGTACGCATTTCATCAATCCGATCTTTGCATCTTATTACACGTTCCCATTTCATGATGTATCCTCCTTCTATTTAGAAACATTTTTCCACTACTCTAGTGGTAACTACATTTATATTATAGCATATTTCTTGCAAAAAGTCAATTTAACATAATGTGAACGCATCTTAAACTATCTGCTTTCTTTTTATAAAAGAACTTTGTGAAATGTTAAATTTATAGTGGTCTAGCGGATTTTTATTTATAAATATGTTATCTGCTTTTATATTTAATGTAGCTTTTATTATATTATTTTTGTCTTTTGAGAATATTGCTACTGTTTGGTTCAATTTTAAATAATTTATTTTTTCTATTGCTACATTAATGTCTCCATCATATATGTCCATATCTATAAAATTGCTTAAAGAGTACATTTTCATATCTTCTATTAAAGATTTATATTCATCATTATCGTAAAAAACACTTATATAACCATACGCATTATATTCTGTTTCTACATATAGTCTTTTTCTGACATTAATATAATCATATTTATTTCCTATGTATATAACTTTATCAATATATTCCTGATAATCATATATTTCATCATATCCATTTACTATATTTATAATTTCAGTACTAAATCCATTATTATTTAATACATCTTTAAGTATATTTACTATTAATTTGCTTGTCTCAAATTCATTCTCGACACACAAAATCATTCTGTTATGCGTTTTAATTGCATTTAATAATAGTTTCATAGTTATCGCTGGATCACCATTATAAATAGCTACAATTGTTCCAAAACCATCTACTATATAATTACTATCTACTCTATCCGTTATTTCTATCTTTTCTCTCTTGATATCTTTTATGGCTTCTCTTAGTTCTTCTGTTTTGATTTTAACTATGAATTTTTGATAATCTTTGTTTGTAATCTCTACAAGTTTTGATAAATTATTTTCAAATTTCTCTTCAAATACATTTAAAATATTTTCAATGTCTTCTTTAGAAAATACTACCTGTGACTCATTTGCTTTTTTTATTAAATTTTCCATTTAATTTTCTTCCTTTTACATTTTTTTATCTAGCTTTTTCTTCTTTTTTTATTAATGATATGTATTCTACTAAATCTCTATTTTCTTCCTGTAGTCTCTTTGTTTCTTGTTTTACAAAATCTCTTCTATCTTTCTCATCATCAAATTTAAAAGTACTGCTTGTATCTACTATGGCTTGAATTATGTTATTTCCCCATTGATTTGTATGTAATTTTGCAGTAACACTGCCTGAAGTTCTTGCTTTTTCTCTCCACTGGCTTCTACTTCCAATTAGACTTGCTTCATTATCTTCTGTCCTTATGAATTCTCCTGCTTTTGCTTCATGCATTATGAAAGAAGAACCATCTTTTAAACCTTCAAATACTATTACTCTAAATGCTTTATCTTTATCTCTATATACTCTATATCCTTTAAAACTTCCCTCTGCCACTACTAATGTTTCTCCTCTAGAGTTTTTAACAGCTTCAAATCCTAAACTATTTAATAGTTCGTCTCTGTCTTCTAATGCTATTCCTTCCTTTCGTTTACTTTCTCCTCTTTTTGTACTGTTTCTTTTCTCTCCAACTCCCTCTTCGCTAGTAAGTCCTTTGATTAAAATAGCATCTAAATCTAATTGATTAAGAATTAATTCTGCATCTTTAGCACTAATTATTTCTTGTTCTTTTAGTATTTTCACTTCTTCAAATCCTATAATTTCATTAGTATATAGACTAGCAATTTTGTTAACTAAATCTTTTTCCCCTGTTTGCCTAAATATATTTTTCCAATTCAATCCTTCGAAATTTATGCCTTTAAGTTCCTTTTCATCTATAATTCCATTAAATAGTAATATGACTATATTTTCTTTTGAAATCTTCTTGTTTTCTATCTTTTCTTGTAATCTCTTATCGCTTAGTTGATCTTCATAAATTAAACTTATTACATTTTCTGTTATTATATTAGATCTATATAATTTTAATAAAATATTATCATCTAAGCCTTTCTCATATAAATCAAAAATCATATCTTCATTTTCTAACGTTATAATTTTTCTCAACATGTCATCTGTTATAATTTCAAATTTATTTAAGTCTATTGCTACTCCTAATTTCTCTGATTCTCCGTTATTAATACCTTCCTGCAATTTCATTTGTAACTCATCAAGAATTTTCTCTATTTCACCTTTATAAACTTCTCCATGTGACTTAATTATTCTTGTATAATATGCCATAAATCTCATTTTTTGTATTTGTTGGTTATCATCTAATACGTTATCATAACCACTAAGTTTTTCAATGACTCTATCTGGTGTATATAAAGATAACATTTCTCCAGTACTAACTCTAGGTATGCTCACTCTTTCTCCATGTATTTCCTCATATTCATTCAATGTTACATCTTGGTAAACTTCCATTACTTTATCATCATTATATAATCCTTCTTTTGCTAGCTCAAAATAAGCTCTTAAAATATCAGCTCTATCATAGTTTTTACTTTCAAAGATCATATCAATCTCTTGCTCTGAAAATTTCTTGTTAGTTTGCTTATACATTTTTATCATAAATAATGCTGCAATAGTTGCTTTCAATTCTGGATTTGGTTCTATTGCATCTCTTAATTTCATAGGGGTAACTTGTCTCCAATTTGCATTATCTAGTAACTCTACATCGCTAGTAGCTAAAAATACTCTCATAGTATTTGTTATATCCAATCTTGCAACACTTTCTGTAATTAACTTTTTTAGAGGTTGTGCTGTGTTCATTTTTGCAATAGCTTCTAATGGTAAATGTCCTCCTTCAATCATTATTGCTATTTCTTGAGCAGTTGTTCCTACCTTTATTAATAAGTTTGCATACTTCTCATTTTCTTCTTCTGACAAATTTCTGTCAATAATTTCTTCTAATAATATAGTTTTTGCAAAAAAGTTTTTAGATTTGGATTTACTATTATTTTTTTCATTTATCCAATTTGATATTCCTCCACTTTGCTCAATTCTTTTATCTAATTCTTCTCTACACATATCTCTTGCTATTTGATATTTTTCTATAAAACTTTCTGAATATTCATCTTTTCCTGCTTCTTCATTAACACTATCCATATATGCAATATATTTACTTATCTCATCATATAACTCTTCAGGTTCAATATATTTAAAAATATCTATTTTATTTTCTGTCAATTTTTTACTGTATTGAGTGTAGACAAGTACTATTATGTTCTTAGGTATATTTTTCATAACATCGTCTACATATTCTGACATATAAAATCTCTCAGCTATATATCTAAAAGATCTCATAAAATCTTTCTTAGGGCTTTCTTTTAAGTCTTGTTTAATTTGTTCAAATACTATTTCTTCTAGTTTTTTTTCTAGTTCTTCTGAAACTAAAATATTTTCTCCTGTATCTATATTCTCTATTTGTATCCATTTTATACCATTATGCTCTATTATTCCTTTAAAATTCCCATTAGCTATAGTTCCTTCCATTTCTAGTTGATCATCGTCTGATAATTTTAGAAATTTGGTCATAGTTATTTTTTCCATATATTTCCCTCCATACAATATTTAATATTATATCATAATTTACATAATATTTCAACAATAAATATAAAATTGCTAAAAATGGTATATTTTTGTTTTTCAATGTAAATAATATCTTTAAAATATTTTTATGGAAATTGGTGTGAAATAAGTATGCTTGCTTTATTCACTCAAAAATTCTTCCATAAAGAAAGGATTGATAATATGGATAATTTTGAAACAGCAAAACAATATCAAACTTATGTAGATAAAAAATCACCAAATTCACCTATTTTTAAAGATTGTTTTAATGCTTTTTGGGTTGGTGGAGTTATTTGTTGCATAGGTCAAATAATTTTAGATATCTGTAAAGCAAGAGGATTAAGCGTTGAACTGTCTGGTACAGTATGTTCCATCGTTCTAATTGGTTTAAGTGCTCTTCTTACTGGTCTTAATCTATTTAACAGAATAGGAAAATTTGCTGGTGCAGGTTCATTAATTCCTATTACTGGTTTTGCAAATTCAATTGTATCTCCTGCAATGGAATATAAATCAGAAGGATATGTAATGGGAGTTGGTGCAAAAATGTTTACTGTGGCAGGACCAGTTCTTGTTTATGGTATTTCTACCTCTATTCTTGTTGGAATTATATATTTTATATTAGCGTGAAAAAAGCTGTATTTAGCTTTTTTTCCACTCTAGTTTTATTTAGAAAGGAAGTATAGTTATTATGCAAAAATTAGGAAAACAAACTATTAAATTTGATACCCCTCCTACTATAACATCTACAGCTTCTATAGTTGGTCCAAAAGAATCTAATGGACCATTAGCTTCTTACTTTGATAAATGTTTAGATGATGAATTTTGGGGCGAGGAAACTTGGGAAAAAGCTGAAAGTAAAATTATTAAAGAAACTGTCAGTTTAGCAGTTAATAAATCCGGCATTTCCAGTCAAAATATTGATTACTGTTTTGCTGGTGATTTACTTAATCAATGTATTTCTTCAAGTTTTGGTTTAAGAGAATTAAATATTCCGTTCTTTGGTATATTTGGTGCATGTTCAACTTTTGTTGAAGGGATGTCTTTAGGCAGTGTATTTATTGATGGTGGAGCAGCAGAAAACGTACTATGTGCAACATCTAGCCATTTCTGTAGTGCAGAAAAGCAGTTTAGATTTCCTCTAGAATTAGGAAATCAAAGACCACCTACTTCTCAATGGACAGTTACAGGTTCTGGTGCTGTAGTTTTATCAAAAGCTGGTAATGGCCCTTTTATTACTCATATTACATCTGGTAAAATTGTGGATCTTGGTATAAAAGATGCCAACAATATGGGTGCTGCAATGGCTCCTGCAGCTGCTGATACACTTCTAACACATTTCCAAGATACAGGAAGATCTCCTAGTTATTATGATCTAATCTTAACAGGTGATTTAGGACATATTGGAAAAGAAATCACTATAGATATGATGAAAACTCATGGATATAATATAAAGTCTAATTATAATGATTGTGGTGTTTTAATATTTGATAAAGCAACTCAAGACACTCACTCTGGCGGTAGTGGTTGTGCTTGTTGTGGTACAGTTTTTTCTGGTTATGTTTTTAAACAATTACAAGAGAAAAAAGTACAAAAAGTTCTATTAATTGCAACAGGAGCACTTACAAATTCAACTTCAGCACAACAAGGAGAGACTATCCCTGGAATTGCACATGCAGTTTCTATTGAATTGTAGAAAGGAGAAAAGCAAATGGAAGATTTTTTTAGTAACATAGATTGGATACAATATGTATGGTGCTTCATCATTGGTGGTGTTCTTTGTATAATTGCACAAATTCTTATTGATAAAACTAAACTCACTCCTGCTAGAGTTTTAGTACTATATGTTACGGTTGGTACTATATTAGGAGGATTAGGCTTGTATAAATATCTAGTTGATTTTGCTGGTGCTGGAGCAACAGTCCCTTTAACTGGTTTCGGTTATAATCTAGCTAAAGGTGCTATAGAAGGTGTTAAAGAATCTGGCTTCATTGGTGCTTTTACAGGAGGAGTTAAAGCATCAGCTGGTGGGATTGCAGCTGCAGTATTCTTTGGATACATTGCATCTTTGATTTCAAAACCTAAAATAAAAAAGCAATAAAAAAAATCCCCCGGCTAAGCCGGAGGATTTTTTTGTGTCAATTAGGCATCGAGGGTTTTGTCTTTTTCCTCAGTAACTAAGTAGAAAAGTACATTAGGGATTTTGCCTTCTTCTTCCTGGTGTTTTATTAAGGCATAAATCACCTTACCAGAATAGGCCACTACCTTTCTTAAAACATATCCGCACGGGATTTCTAATTCTGATATACTTTTCGTACCATGATACTTAAACATAGGGATAATGCTATCCAGCTTATTATCTACGTACTCTAGGCATTCATCAGACAGCTTATTACACTGCATAAAAGCTCCTAATGCTACTAATGCTTCTTTGATTTTAATAGTCTGCCTATCCTCTTTTGGATTTTTACTTAGCAGTGTTTTCGCTACACCTATAGCGATAATACTTGCTCCTACCGTTACTAAGCTACTTAAAACTTTCTTATGCATGACACTTTTTCCTCCTTAATTTTCATAGAAATGTACAAAAATTGGAGGCGTCACTCTCCAACTTTTGCGGTTGAAAAGTAACAAAAACTTCTTAACTCTTTAATTATAACATATATAGAGTTATATGTCAATGCAAATTCTCTTAGAGCAAAGCCGGATTTAATCATACTTTGCTTTCTCCGAGTTTTAGATTTGAAATAAAAATTATCAAATCTAAAGGGTAATAGCTTTTTATCTGATAATGATTTCAGCAAAATGTTCTATTAGATAAAGAATAACCAGTAATGATTGACATTACTGGTCTTTTTCTATATTTTGAGCCGATGCTCAAATTTAGTCTGTAATTATCTCTTACTAAATTGTGGAGCTTTTCTAGCTTTCTTCATTCCATATTTCTTTCTTTCTTTCATTCTTGAATCTCTTGTTAAGAATCCGCTAGATTTTAAAATTGGTCTGAATTCTGAATTTGCTTCATTTAATGCTCTTGCTATACCATGACGTATAGCACCAGCTTGACCTGCTGTTCCTCCACCAATTACTTTACAAATAACATCATATTTGTCTGCTGTATTTGTAGCTACTAATGGTTGTTTAACTATTACCTTTAAAGTATCTAGTCCTAAATATTCTTCAATATCTTTACCATTTATTGTTATTTTTCCTGTTCCTTCTGTAAGTCTTACTCTCGCTATAGAACTTTTTCTTCTTCCTGTTCCACAAAATGCTATATTTTCAGATTTTGCTTTAGCCATTTAATTTCCCTCCCTGGATATTTTAACTTAATTTATTATTTTTAGAAATTCCACATTTCTGGTTTTTGTGCTTGATTTTCATGTTCACTACCTGCATATATTCTTACTTTCTTTAATTGTTGTCTTCCTAGTGTATTATGTGGTAACATTCCTTTTATTGCAAGCATCATTACTTGTTCTGGTTTGTTTTCCATCATTACTTTGGCAGAAACTTCTTTCATTCCACCAATATATCCTGAATGATGTCTGTAAACTTTATCATTTAATTTGTTTCCTGTTAATTTTACTTTATCACAGTTAATTATAATAACATGATCTCCAACATCTAAATTTGGTGTAAATGTTGGTTTATGTTTTCCTCTTAATAATTTAGCAGCTTCTGTTGCTACTCTACCTAGTGGCTTATTCTCTGCATCAATTATATACCATTTACTTTCGATTTCACTTTTCTTAACACTATAAGTAGTATTATTCATGGTAATAACTCCTCCATTCATTTTGTTTTATATTTTATTATGTTCATTTCTTTGAACTTGTTTTGCACATATGTATTTAACTCATAGAACTAAAACTACCGGAAAATAATTCTATAAATTAAAGCATATTTTTACAATACTACAATATTTTAATACATTTTATAAAAAAAGTCAATAAAAGTCTTGACATTTTTTAAAATTTATTGTATCATATTACCTGTTGATTAATAAACAACATAATCAT
>CANQQQ010000033.1 GCA_947626025.1 uncultured Clostridia bacterium | reverse complement strand
CAATCAGGACTATCTCCAGATGGAAAAACTATTCTTTATGATGGAAGAACAGGAGAGCCATTTGATAAACCAATTACTGTTGGTGTAATGTATATGTTAAAACTACACCACTTAGTAGATGATAAGATACATGCTCGTTCAACAGGACCATACTCAATAGTTACTCAACAACCATTAGGAGGTAAAGCTCAATTTGGTGGACAACGTTTTGGAGAGATGGAAGTTTGGGCTCTTGAAGCTTATGGTGCTTCACATACTCTACAAGAAATGTTAACAGTTAAATCAGATGATATAGTTGGACGTGTTAAGACTTATGAAGCTATTGTTAAAGGTGAAAATATTCCTGAACCAGGTGTACCAGAAGGATTTAAGGTATTAATAAAAGAACTACAGAGTTTAGGACTAGATATGAAGCTATATAACAAAGAGAATGAAGAAGTTGAATTAAAGGAAAATATCGATGAAGGAATAGACTTTAATCTAGAAAGGGAGCAACATACAAAAGAAGAATTACAAGTTCTAGATGATGAGTTAACTTCAGAAGGATATGAAGAAGTCACAGACGACGAAGAAAGTGACGAAATCTATGATAATGAAGACATATTAGACGATGAAGATATTTTCGATAATGAGTTAGCAGACGAAAATATAGAAAATGATGAAGACATTATAGATGATGAGATAGAATAAATCAAAAATTAATTTAATACTTACATTAATAATTTAATTATTAGCTTTAAGGGATTGTTCGTGCAATGTTTAGTAATTAGATAAAATTAATGTAGAAATTACACTGCAAAAAAGAATTAGGGTTAAAATGGAGGTTCGAAAATTGGACGAATTAGAAGTTTTTGATAAAATAAAAATTGGAATTGCATCAGACGAGAAAATAAGAGAATGGTCAAAAGGTGAAGTAAAAAAACCAGAAACAATAAATTATAGAACATTAAAACCAGAAAAAGATGGACTATTCTGTGAAAGAATATTTGGACCAGTAAAAGACTGGGAATGTCATTGTGGAAAATATAAAAGAGTAAGATATAAAGGAATTGTCTGTGATAGATGTGGTGTTGAAGTTACAAAATCTAAGGTAAGACGTGAAAGAATGGGACATATAGAGCTTGCCGCTCCAGTAGCACATATTTGGTATTTTAAAGGTATACCAAGCAGAATAGCGTTATTATTAGATGTTTCTCCAAGAAACATAGAAAAAGTAATATATTTTGCATCATATATTGTAACAGATAAAGGTACCTCAGACTTAATGAAATGCCAGATTTTAAGTGAGAAAGAATATGTAGAAGCGGTTGAAAAATATGGAAAAGGTTCATTTAAAGCTGAAATGGGTGCAGGAGCAATCAAAAAGCTTTTAGAAGAGATAGATATCGACAAGCTATCACAAAAACTAAAAAAAGAAATTGAAAAAGCTAGTGAACAAAGAAAAGTTAAAATTGCTAAAAGATTAGATACAGTAGAGGCATTTAGAATATCTAAAAATAGACCAGAATGGATGATAATGAGTGTTATACCAGTTATTCCAGCAGATTTAAGACCAATGGTTCAACTAGATGGTGGTAGATTTGCTACATCTGACTTAAACGACTTATATAGAAGAGTTATAAATAGAAATAACAGATTAAAAAGATTATTGGAATTAGGAGCACCAGAGATAATTGTTAGAAACGAAAAGAGAATGTTACAAGAATCAGTAGATGCACTAATAGATAATGGAAGAAGAGGACGTCCTGTTACAGGAGCTGGAAACAGACCACTAAAATCATTATCTGATATGTTAAAAGGAAAACAAGGTAGATTTAGACAAAATCTATTAGGAAAGAGAGTTGACTACTCTGGACGTTCAGTTATCGTTGTTGGTCCAGATCTTAAGATATATCAATGTGGTGTACCAAAGGAAATGGCAGTTGAGCTATTCAAACCTTTCGTTATGAAAGAATTAGTTGGACGTGGAATTGCACACAACATTAAAAACGCAAAGAGAATGGTAGAAAAATTAAGACCAGAAGTATGGGACATATTAGAGGAAGTTATTAAAGATCATCCTGTAATGTTAAACCGTGCGCCAACACTACACAGACTTGGTATACAAGCATTTGAGCCAGTTTTAGTAGAAGGAAGAGCATTAAAGTTACACCCATTAGTATGTACAGCTTTCAATGCTGACTTCGATGGAGACCAAATGGCTATTCACGTTCCATTATCACCAGAAGCACAAGCAGAAGCTAGATACTTAATGTTATCAGTAAATAACTTATTAAAACCACAAGATGGTAAGCCAGTAACAGTTCCTACACAAGATATGATACTAGGAAGTTACTACTTAACAATGCAAGTTGATAATGAACCAGGAGAAGGAATGCATTTCAAAGATGTTGATGAAGCATTACTTGCTTATCAAAATGGTGATTTAGGATTACATGCAAAAATCTTTATAAAGATTACCAAAGAAATTGATGGCGAAATCAAGTCAAGAACAATTCAAACAACTGTTGGTAGAGTAATTTACAACCAAGGAATACCACAAGATTTAGGCTTTGTAGATAGATCAACAGAAGAAGGAATGTTCCAACTAGAAATTGATTTCCCTGTTATAAAGAAAAATTTAGGAACAATCATTGCTAAATGTATAGATGTTCACGGATTAAATGAAGCAGCAGAAGTATTAGACTATATTAAAGCTCTTGGTTATAAATATTCTACAAAAGGAGCTATTACAGTTTCAGTTTCAGATGTTAAAGTGCCAGAAGCTAAAAAACAAATACTAGAACAAGCAGAAAAAGATGTAGATGAGATAACAAAACATTATAAACGTGGTTTAATTACAAATGATGAAAGATATTCATCTGTAATCAAAATTTGGGAAAAAGCAATAGATGATGTTACAGAAGCTATGAAAAATAACTTCGACACATTAAATCCAATATACATGATGGCTGAATCAGGAGCCAGAGGTAACATGAACCAATTAAGACAAATTGCTGGTATGCGTGGACTTATGGCTAGTACAACAGGTAAAACTGTTGAAATCCCAATAAAATCATGTTTCCGTGAAGGATTAGGACCACTAGAATACTTCATATCTTCACATGGAGCTAGAAAGGGATTAACAGATACAGCTTTAAGAACAGCTGACTCTGGATACTTAACAAGAAGATTAGTTGATGTATCACAAGATATAATTGTAAGAGAAGAAGACTGTGGTACAACAGAAGGAATTGAAATAGAAGATATCAAAGATGGAAATCAAATAATAGAAAAATTACAAGAAAGACTAGAAGGAAGATATCCATTACATGATATAGTAAATCCTGAGACAAAAGAAGTAATAGCACCAGTAGATGTTATGATTACTCCAGCAGTTGCTAAACGAATTGTTGATGCAGGAGTTACAAAGGCAGAAGTTCGTTCACCATTAACATGTAGAACAAAACATGGTGTATGTTCAAAATGCTATGGTATGGGACTTGCAACTCGTGAACCAGTAAATATTGGTGAAGCAGTAGGAATTATAGCTGCACAATCAATAGGTGAACCTGGTACACAATTAACAATGCGTACATTCCACCAAGGAGGTGTCGCAGGAGGAGATATTACTCAAGGTCTTCCAAGAGTTGAAGAGTTATTTGAAGCTAGAAAACCAAAGGGAATTGCTATCATTACAGAAATTGCAGGAACTGTAAAAATTGCAGATGAAGGCAACAAGAAAGAAGTTACAATTGTAGGAAAAGATGAGGCTAAAAAATATGTAATTCCATTTGGAGCAAAACTTAGAGTAAAAGAAGGTCAAGAATTAAGGGCAGGAGAACCAATTACAGAAGGATCAATAAATCCAAACGAGATTTTATTAATCAATGGACCAAAAGGTGTTTATGAATATTTAATACAAGAAGTTCAAAAAGTTTATAGAAACCAAGGTGTTGATATTAATGATAAGCACATTGAAGTTATTGGACGTCAAATGATTAAGAGAGTAAAAGTTGAAAATCCAGGAGATACAACATTCTTTGCAGGTTCACTTGTAGATATGTATGAATTTGCAGAAGAAAATGAAAAGATGAAGGAAGAAGGAAAACAACCTGCCACAGGAAAGAGAGTATTATTAGGAATTACAAAGGCATCTCTTGCAACAGAAAGTTTCTTATCAGCTGCTTCATTCCAAGAGACAACAAAGGTATTAACAGAAGCTGCGATAAAAGGAAAAGTAGATCCATTAATAGGATTAAAAGAAAACGTAATTATCGGTAAACTAATACCAGCAGGAACAGGACTTCCAATATATAAAGACATACAAATAAATACAGAACACGATGCAGAAGATTCAGCAAGTGTTGCTTCAGAAGGAATAGAATAATAGGAAAAGTGACAACTCAATTCTTTTAGGACTAAAAATAGTCATCTAAAAACGGATCTTTATATTCATATAAAGATCCGTTTTAGACTATAACAAGAAAATTTTGCAAAACATAATTTATTAAGGAAAGGAAGCATAAAGGGGATAAAGAACTATGTTAAGCAAAACTAATTTTTACAATCTCTGCACAATTCTTAGAAGCGATTTTTAAATATTTATTAAAATCAATATGATTTTTTCCATTAGGTGTATCAGATATAGAGCGGATAACAATAAATGGTATATTATTTAGACTACATACTTGAGCTATAGAGGCACCTTCCATTTCAACGCAATCAGCATCAAAATTTTTCTTTATCTTTTCTTTCATTGCAGTATCAGTGCAAAAAATATCACCAGAGGAAATAGTTCCAGTAATAACTTTTTGATTAGAAATTTGAGCATTTTTGTACTTTTCTACTAATTTAGAATTACTCTCAAAAAACTTCCCAGTATCTGGTATATATCCTTTATCTCGCCCAAAAGCTGTAACATCAAAATCATGTTGAACTAATCTTTCACCAATAACAATATCACCTATATTTAAATTATCATTTAAAGCACCAGCAGATCCTAAATTAATGATATAATCTAAACAAAACTTATCAATTAATATTTGAGTAGTCCTAGCGGAATTAACCTTTCCAACACCAGATCTAACTAACAAATAACTTTTTCTACCAATTTTACCTTTAAAAATCTTTAAATTGCATATACTTATTTCATGAACTTTAGACATTAAATCTCTTACGGCTTGCATTTCTTCAACTTCTGCAACAATAATTCCAATATATTTTTTCATATTAATACAAATCCCTTCACTATATTTACATTATAATAATACATTAATTTATACAATAAATCAAATATATCTAGGGAAATAATGCCAAAATAATGACCAAAATTTGACAAATAAAAATAATTAGCGTATAATAATATATGCGTGATAAATTTTTAGGGGTGATATTTTGAAGAAACGTATAATAATTTCTTTACTTTGTGGCTTAGTTATATGTTGCACAGCAGTATATAGTTTCGGAACAACAGGAATTGTAAACACAGATACATTAAGACTAAGAAAAAGTAATACAACAGATTCATCTATACTAACATTACTTTCCGTAGACGACAAAGTTGAAATATTAGAACGCACTGAAAATGGTTGGTATAAAGTAAAATATACCGACACAACTACTGGACAAGGA
Organism: uncultured Clostridia bacterium; assembly: GCA_947626025.1. Lineage (GTDB taxonomy): Bacteria > Bacillota > Clostridia > TANB77 > CAG-508 > CAKPSH01. Next base: position 12,637 of record CANQQQ010000033.1, on the reverse strand, counting down.
TACGAAGGGTATGTAAGCGCAGAATATATAAAGGTGAAAGAAGAAAGTGAATCAATTCCAGAGGCAGAACAAAGTGAAGAAAATGAAACTTCAGAAGAGGAAAATAACGAAGAAAATCCTCAAGAAGAAGTAGGTACGAATGAAGAAGAAAAGAATACTATTAAAGTAGTAAATAAGGGAGAAAAAGTTTATATAATACCATTAATAAATTCTAATACTACTATGATATTAGAAAAAGATGCAAATGTACAGGTAATGACAGAACTTAGTGGTTGGTCTTATGTAACTTCAGATAGTTTTGAAGGTTGGATAAGAACAGACAAATTAAAAGAAACTGACGCAAAAGTCAAAGTTGGATATATTAATGCAAATTCAGTAAACTTTAGGGAAGAACCAGACTCTTCAGGAAAAATAATCTCAACACTAACAAGAAATAATCAAGTAGAGATTATAGAAGAAGACAATGGTTGGACAAAAATAGAATATAAAGGAAATGTAGGATATATTGCAACTAAATATATATCAGCTACTAAAGTACAAACAACATCAAGAGGTGGATCTAGAAGAACAACAACTACTACATCAAGAACAAAGATATCTACATCAACAAATACAGACACAGCAGTAGTATCAAGCGTTAATGCAACTCCATCTGCAGTAGTATCATATGCTAAAAATTACTTAGGGTCTAGATATGTTCATGGCGGAAGCAGTCCATCTGGATTTGACTGTTCAGGATTTACACAATATGTTTATAAACATTTTGGATATTCTTTATCACGTACAAGTAGCAGTCAAGCGGGTAATGGAGTAGCAGTAGAAAAAGCTAACTTACAACAAGGAGATGTATTATGTTTCTCTGGATCAAGCAAAAGTAAAAAAGTGTCACATGTAGGAATATATATTGGTGGAGGTAAATTTATACATGCCGCTAACTCAAGAAAAGGAGTAATTATATCCAATGTAGACGGAGATGGATATTATTATGTATGCGGAAGACGAATTATAAACTAATTAGGGGGCAATTATATTAGAGAGGTTAAAATATGAAAAGACCAATTTTAATTGCACTAATAGGTTATATAATAGGTATAATTTGGGAGCTATACTTTAAAATAAGTATAGCTCCTGTTGTTTTTATTATAATTTTTATATATTTCATTTATAGAAAGCATAATGCACGGTGAAGTAAAGCATGAAGGTATGAATATAATAATAACATTAATAATATTTATGCTAATATCAAATTTTATAACATCATACTTAAATAATAAATACGAAAAAATATATAGGATGACAGAAGAAGAGCAAAATTATATAGGAACTATAATTACTGATGTAACAGAAGGAGAATATAAGGATACATATACAATAAAAATAGAAAGTATAAATGGAGATACAAAATATAAAAATATAAGACTAAAATTAAACATTTCAAAGAATTATAAAATAAAATTAGAATACGGAGATAAAGTAGAAATTACAGGAATATATAGTGCACCAGAGATACAAAGAAATTATAAGGGATTTGATTATTCTGAATATCTAAAAACACTAAAAATATATGGAACAGTAAAATGTTCTAAAAATCAAATAAAAATTTTAGAAAAAGAAAACATAAATTATATTAAATTAGCAACACATAAAATAAGTAGTAATATCGAAAAAAATATAAAAAAGCAACTTGGTCAAAAAGAAGCGGGACTATTAATAGGTATATTGCTTGGAAATAATTCAAATATAGATGAACAAATAAAGGAAGAATTTAGAAACAGTGGAATATATCACATATTAGCAGTGTCAGGAGCACACATGTCATATGTTATACTGGCAATTACATATTTACTAGAAAAAATTAATATAAGTCCAAGAAAAAAGCAGATTTTAAAAATCTTAGGGATAATATTTTTTATGCTAATAACAAACACGTCTGTTTCAGTTGTAAGAGCAGGTATAATGGGAATAATCACATTAGGATCAACTCTATTTTATAGAAAAAAGGATATTATTAACAGTGTTAGCTTATCGATGTTAATAATATTAATATACAATCCATATAATCTAAAAAGCATTAGCTTTCAATTATCATATGGAGGAGTAATTGGAATATTATTATTAAACAATACTTATATAAAATTATTAACAAAAACAAAACTAAATAAAAAAATTATAGGAATAATATCAGTTATTTTATCAGCTCAAACAATGATAATTCCAATAATGATTTTAAATTTTCACACAATTTCTTTAACATTTTTATTTGCCAATATCTTAATAAATTATCTAATAGGAATAGTTATCATTTTTGGTTTCATTTATTCTTTTATATCTTTAATCTCGCTAGAGATATCATCTTTCATAGCAATTTTTCTTAATATGTTATTAAAAATTTTAATATTCATTGCTAAATTTTTTGGGACAATTCCATTGTCCAAAATCTATATTACAACCCCAAGCTTAATATCAATACTTTTATATTATACAGTCGTATGCTCAGGAAAGTTAAAAATAAAGGATAAAAGTAAAAAGTTATTAATAATCTTATTAACAATAACTCTAATATTTAATAACTATATTTACATACCAAGAGGTCTTAGAATATATTTTATTGACGTAGGGCAAGGAGATTCAAGCCTAATTATAACAGAAAACTACAAAAAAATATTAATAGATGGAGGTGGAGTGGAAGCATCGTCTAGTAACTATGATATAGGAGAAGATACACTAACACCATACTTGTTAAATCGTGGTGTAAGAGAATTAGATTATATAATGGTTTCGCACTTTGACGCAGATCATTGTCAAGGATTAATTTCAGTATTAAATGCGATAAAAGTAAAAAATATTATAATATCTAAACAAGCTGAAAATGTGTACAATTATGAAAAAATTATAGGAATAGCAGTCAAAAAGAATATAAAGGTAAGCATTGTAAAAAGAGGAAATGTGATAAATGTGGATAACAATGTGGAAATAAAAATACTTTATCCAGAAGGTAAATTATATTTTGATGATATAAATAATAACTCAATTGTAGCTAAATTATCATATAAAAATTTTAGTATGTTATTTACAGGAGATATAGAAAAATCAGCAGAAGAAAGAATAGTTAATATTGCCAAAAATGAATTAAAATCTACAATTTTAAAAGTACCACACCATGGATCAAAAACGTCAAGCACTGAAAATATAATAAAAGCTATTAACCCTAAAATTGCATTAATTGGAGTTGGAAAGAATAACAAATTTGGACATCCGAGTAATGAAGTAATAAAAAGATTAGAACAATTGCGGTGTAGAAATTTATAGAACTGACGAGATGGGAGAGATTGAAATAATAGTGAACCATAGTGGAGAAGTAAGAGTAAAAACAAAAATTAACAAATAGAAAAAAGCGACTATTAATAGTTGCACAATGGAGAGGAATGGTGTAAAGGTTCACTAAATGTGAGATTAGGTCCTGAACTTCATTGTGAAGCAAAGATGAAATCAGAAGAAAAGAATATATCAATAAATGAATTCATAAAACAAGCTGTAGCAAGTTATATTAAGACATGTTGAAAATGTTACAAAAATGTAATAAAAATGTAATATTTTACAAAAAAGGAAAATAAAGTTAAGAATTTTCAATGCAATTAAAGAATAATTTTACTAACTGACTATAAAAAAGAAAAAATGTGATATTGACATTAAAAAGCAAAAATGTAAAAATATACTCATGACAATCAAGTATTGCTCATATTCAAACAAATGAATATTAGAGAAATACTTAAGATAAGCTAGGTAATAAACATAGGTGAAATATATATAATAACAAAAGAAATGGGCAGACCAAAAGGTCTGCCTTTAACTATTGCTAAAAAAATCAAATCTATTTGCATTGTAAATAGTATAAAACTTTGATAAAATAATAAAAAGTAATATATGAAAGGAAATAAGATATGGTAACAGTAGTAGGAGGCGGATTAGCAGGATGTGAAACTGCTTATCAGATTGCAAAAGAAGGAATAAAAGTAAAACTATATGAAATGAAACCAAAAAAATTTTCACCTGCACATAGTAACTCAAATCTTGCAGAAATTGTTTGCAGTAACTCTTTCAAATCAAATTTACATACAAATGCATGTGGACTTTTAAAAGAAGAATTAAGGTTGTTAGACTCATTATTAATAAAATGTGCAGATGAAACGAGTGTGCCAGCAGGTCAAGCTCTTGCTGTTGATAGAGAAAAATTTTCAGAGCTTGTAACAAAAAGAATAAAAGAGATGCCTAATATAGAAATTATAAATGAGGAAATTACAGAAATACCAAAGGATGGAGAAATAATAGTAATTGCAACAGGACCATTAACAACAGAAAAATTATCAAAGAAAATAATAGAAATAACGGGAAAAGAAGGGTTACACTTCTATGATGCCGCAGCGCCAATGATAGAGAAAGATACAATAGATATGAACATTGGATTTTTTGGAGACAGATATGGAAAAGGAGAAGCATGTTATATAAATTTACCAATGAACAAAGAAGAATACGAGATTTTTTGGAAAGAACTGGTAAATGCAGAAGTAGTAGAATTACATGAATTTGAAAAACGAGAAATATTTGAAGGATGTATGCCTGTTGAAGTAATGGCAAAAAGAGGAATTGACACATTAAGGTTCGGTCCGTTAAAACCAGTAGGATTTATAGATCCAAGAACAAATGAAAGACCATATGCAATAGTTCAATTAAGACAAGATAACAAAGAAGCGAGTATCTATAATATAGTCGGATTTCAAACAAATTTAAAATTTGGAGAACAAAAAAGGGTATTTAGCATGATACCTGGACTAAAAAACGCAGAATTCATAAAGTATGGGGTAATGCACAGAAACACTTTCATAAATTCCCCAGAACTGTTAGATGAAACATATAATTTAAAATCAAATAAAAAGATTTACTTTGCAGGACAGATAACAGGAGTAGAAGGATATGTTGAATCAATAGCATCAGGGTTGGTAGTTGGATTAGACATAGTAAATACATTAAAAAATAGACCTAAAATAGTATTTCCAGAAACAACAATGATAGGTGCATTATCAAAATATATATCAACTCCAAATGAAAAATTTCAACCTATGAATGCTAATTTTGGAATAATACCACAGATAGATGAAAAAATCAAAGACAAGAAATTAAAATATGAAAAATTAGCAGATAGAGCATTAGAGGACATCAAAAAGACAATATAGAAATTTTAAGATATTGTATACTTGCAAAGTACACAAGAAAATAATTATTAAATTTATTTATGTGATATTTACAACAATTTTTATATATGGTATAATCTAGCTATATTATAAGGAGTGAAAAATAGATGAATCAAATTCTTTATACCATTGAAAATGGAGAAGAAAAAAATAAAACAAAAAATATAATAATATTTTTTGCAATAGCCATTATGATATTTGGAATAATGATAGTAGCAATGGGAGGATATAAGATTGCAGCAGCGAGAGCAGCCAGAGAAGAAGCGAAGGTACCAAATATAGAACTTGCATTTGAAGAAGAATATAATAATGCAATAATAAGAGTAAATCATATAAGAGAAATCGATAATATAAAATACTCATGGAATGGCGGAGAAGAAGTAGTATTAGATGAAAACTCATCTGAAGGAATTGAGGAATACATTGAAGTCCCATCAGGAACTAATATATTAAATGTAACAGTTACAGATATAGAAGGAAAAACATCAACAATAGCACAGTCATTTACATATAAGGGTTCATATATGGAAGTATCTGTAGTTGATAATAAGAGTTTAAGAATTGTTGTAACTGATATGGCAGGATTACAGAGTGTATCTTATAAGTGGAATAATAATGAAGAAATAGTTGAATATCCAAGTAGAAATGATCAAACAGTTATTGAGATAACATCAGATATTCCTGTTGGAGAAAATACAATAAGTGTAAGAGCTGTAAACAACGAGAACGAGATAGAAGAAAAACAAACAACGGTAAAAGGAATTGCTAGACCAACAATAGATATAAAATATAATGCAGATAAGACAATAATATCAGCAAAATTAAATGATAGCCAAGGAATACGTTCTTATTCATACAAACTAAGTAATGCACCAATATCAGCAATTTCAGAAAATGGAAGTATAATACCAGAATTCAAAGATAAATTAACATTAGTTACATCACAGACAATACAAGGTGGAGGACAAAACAGTATAGAAGAACAACTACAATTTTTAGAGGGATTTAACTACTTAGAAATAACTGTAATAAATATTGAAGGAGTAGAGGAAACCTTTGCGGGTTGGTGTGCAAAATAATATGGAGAATTTAATGAGAGTAATATATATAATAGATTTTTTCTTAATATACTCGTTTATAGGATGGGTATTAGAAAGTGTATATAAAACAATTTTCGCAAAAAAATTTGTAAATAGCGGATTTTTACATGGACCATTTTGCCCAATATATGGAATAGGTGCATTAATAATGTATTTATTCCTAAGCTTATGTGATAATCTAATAACAGTATTTTTATCTGGATTTGTAGTATTGTCTGTATGGGAATATTTAGTCGCATGGGGACTAGAAAAAATATTTCATCAAAAATATTGGGACTACTCAAATAAAAAATTTAATATTAATGGTAGAGTATGTTTATTAAATTCTATATTTTGGGGTGTACTCGGAGTAATATTTACATATATAGTTCATCCATTTGTAGAATGGCAAATAGTAAATATAAATCCAATAATACTAATAATAGCAACAATAGCAATAATCATTGGATTATCAATAGATACTGTAATAAGTGTAATTAAACTAAATAGTATATCTAAAAAATTAGAAGATCTAAAAGAAATTAGAAAAGAAATAAAAGATAAACTACAAGAATTAAAAGTTACGAAAAATGCAAAAGAATCAATACAACTAATGATAAACGATTTAAAGGAACAAGAATTAAAATTGAAAAACAAACTAGTTAAACAAACAGAAAGAATAAGAAATGCATTTCCAACCATGAAATCAGAAGCATTTAAACAAATAGCAAAATACAGAAGAAAGTAGGAAAAGAAGATGAAGCGAGAGATTTATATTATTGATGATGAAAATAATATAATTTTTAACCTAAAGAAGTTATTTTCAAAGGAAAAAGATTATATTTTTAAATCAGTAAGAACTGAACAAATTGATGAAGCATTAAATAATATCCCATCATTAATAATTATAAATGAAGATTCAATAGGAAGAAAAGCAATAGATGTATGTAAAAAGATTAGAGAGAATGAAGACAACAGCATAACACCAATCATTGTAACAACAGCAAGCAACAATAAGACGCATAGGTTAAATATATTAAAAACACAGGTAGAATTTATTATAAGAAAACCAATAGACAATGAATATTTATATTATACTATAAAAAATTTACTTAGATTAATGGACACAAATAGAAGAGTAAGTCCATTAACAGGATTACCAGGAAATGTACAAATACAAGCAGAAATGAAAAAAAGAGTATTAAAAAAAGAAGAATTTTCGGTATTGTATTTTGATTTAGACAATTTCAAAGCATATAATGATACTTATGGATTTTTAGCAGGGGATGAAATAATAAAGCAAACCGCAAAAACAATATTATCAAATATTAATAAAGAAGAAACCTCACATAACTTTGTAGGACATATTGGTGGAGATGACTTCGTAGCAATAATCAACGATATGGAATATGAAGAGAAATGTCAGAGCATTATATTAGAATTTGACAAAGTAATATTAGATTATTACACAACAGAAGATAGAAAAAGAGGCTATTTAAAAGTTCCTAACAGAAAAGGAATAATAGAAGAAATGCCATTGGTATCAATTTCAATAGGAGTTGTTGAGGTCGACAAAGGAAGATTTAATAATGTGCTAGAAATAGGGGAAGTAGGAGCACAAGTAAAGCACTTAGCAAAAGTAACACAGGGAAGTGCTTATGCGATAAATAGAAGAAAACAATAGAATTTACTTATTAACAAGAACAAAAGGTGGCGTAGCCACTTTTTTTGATATTCCTTTGAAAAAAATGCAATAACATCGCAATATTCGTTTGAAAAAATTGCAGTAAACCTACAATATTCCTTTGAAAAATTTGCAAAAATAGGTACAAACCTTTTGTGAGCAGTGCTTGGAAATTCTGAGGTGTAGGGGCGGCCATTGGCCGCCCGCAAAGCTTCAAAGGACTACTCTAAAAAATTTTAATAAAATATTGTAAAAAGTATAATAACTAATAGGTAAAAAACATACAAGAAATAAATTGTGCGTAAAAAAGATAAACGGGCGGCCAATGGCCGCCCCTACAGAGATCAAAAATGTTTAGATTTATATCAAGATATTAGATTTTATTTTTTTAAAATATAGAGGAAAAAGGAAATATAAATGTAGATGCGGTTATAACGAGTAAAGGGTAGATATTAGAATATATTTTTGTAAGGGCGGACAAAGCAAGGAAAAGAATATAAAACAAAATGTATTTTGTTTTGGATTTTTTTACGAGCAGTGATTGGAAATTCTGAGGTGTAGGGGCGGCCATTGGCCGCCCGCAAAGCTTCGAAGAACTACTCTAAAAATATTTTAATAAAATATTGTAAAAAGAATAATAACTAATAGGTAAAAAACATACAAGAAATAAATTGTGCGTAAAAAAGATAAACGGGCGGCCAATGGCCGCCCCTACAGGGATCAAAAATGTTTAGATTTATACCAAAATATTAAAATTTAGATTTTTTAAAAATATAGAGAAAAAACAATCTGTTCTAAAATAAAAATCATTTAATATAATTGTATGGGCGATTAATAATCGCCCAAATTTATTAAGTTAGGAAAAATTTATTATGATTATTATTAAAAAGAAAAACATATTAAATTGTTTAATCTTATTATGTGTATTCTACACAGCATATTCCCTAGTAAAAAACAATTATAGAGATGAGCCAACAGTAGCGCTACCAATTGATGAAAAAGTTATTGTTATAGATGCACGGTCATGGAGGAGAAGATGGAGGAGCTGTATCTGCCAGCGGAATTTCTGAATCAAATATAAATTTATCAATTGCTTTAAAATTACAAAATTTATTAGAACAAGGTGGTGCTACGGTATTATTAACTAGATCCACAGATGAAGCTATATATGATGCAAATGATGATGGAAGCCTAAAACAAAAAAAGGTGTCAGATTTAAAAAATAGAGTTAAAATAGGCAATGAATCATCTGCTGATGCTTTTGTTTCAATACACTTAAATAAAATACCACAAGAGCAATATTATGGTTGGCAAACATTTTACAAAAATAATGATGAGAAAAGTAAAAAATTAGCAGAAAGTATACAAGACAACTTAAATCAAGCAATACAAAAGGAAAATAAAAGAGTTGCAAAAACAATTGAAAACATTTATATTGTAGACAACATTGAAATTCCAATAACTATTGTAGAATGTGGATTTTTATCGAATGTAGAAGAACTAAAAAATCTTCAAGATGAAGAGTATCAAGAAAGATTAGCATGGGGGATACACAATGGAATAATAGATTGGTTTAAAGAAGAGTAAATAGATTTCCTCACTCTTAAAACTCTGCAAGAAGAAAAGGTAGCATATTCATTTTTAAAGTTTCCCTAGGGAAATTAGTGCATTTTAACTAAAATGAAACATAAACTTAACAATAAAAAAATAAATAATAAAACAATGGATTTCCGTAACGAAAAAACGCGAAATCCATTGTTTTTTGGCAAATTATGGAATTTACACTAATAACTCTAATTATTATAATAAGGAAAGAAATATTATATTTATATTATTATAGTTGGAGGAAGAGCTTTATGGAACCAAACAAAGGAAAAACTGAAAAGAATGAAATGATTGAGAGAGTGAGACACACACGGTAATTCTAAAAGATTAAAAATTTTACAAATCACGACTAAACTAGTAATAATTGGTATATTAGTACTAGCGATTTTCGCATTAGGAAAATTTGCAATAAGAGAAAATACTGTAGTAGTGGAAGAAGCTCAAGAAGAAGTAGAGCCAAAAGCAGAAGTTACACATCAAGCAACTGCACCAAGTGGGTATACAGCAATAACAGATGCTCAAGGATTACGAGATATGGACAAAAATCGAGCTGGCAAATACATCCTTATGAATGATATAGATATGACAGGTGAAGCATGGACAACAATAATTGGACCAGATTCATTCCTTTCACCTTTTAAAGGAATCTTTGATGGAAATAACTATACTATAAGTAATTTATCTATAGAATCAGGAAACCAAATAATAGGAATGTTTGGTTATATTAGTGGAAGTGTAAAAAATCTAAAAATAGAAAATGTAAATATACATGCAACAAATACAACACAGGCGATTAATATAGGAATACTAGCAGTATCTTTGGAAAGTGGTGGTACAATAGAAAACGTGCAAGTGATAGGTAAAAACCAAATTACTAATGATGAAACAGGACAAGTAGTGTGCGTGGGGGGACTAGTAAGTACACAATATGAATCGATTATAAATAATGTTAGAGTAGAAGCAGAAATAATAATAAATGCAAAATCAACGAGAAATTGTCGTATAGGAGGGATAGTTGGATACTTACAAAATAAAGGCTCAAATAAAGATAATATAAAAAATGCATATTCAAATATAAATATTATAGCAAATACAACAGGACAACAAATATATATAGGAGGAATAGTTGCACATCTGGATGCATATAAATCGACAGAAATTAGTAGAGTTACGCAATGCTATACAACGGGTAATATCACATTGAACAAAGGTTCAGGTACTTTGTATGTAGGTGGAATCGCAGGAGAAGGTATAAGATCGCAAATAGACAATTCATATTCTAATGTAGTCATAAAAGGGGAGAATAGTGCTGTAATGACTACCATAGGAGGAATAGAAGGGATGGCAGGTAATGATTCTAAATTACAAAGTACATACTTTGCAGGAATAATAGAAGGAACATTTTCAACTACTAGAATAGGTGGAATAATAGGTGTAGGAACTCCAGTCAGTGCTAACTATAATTACTGGTCACCAGAAATATCAGGAGAAATTACAAGTTCAAGTACTTGTGGAACAAAAGTATCTGCAGAAAATATGTTAAAAAGGAGTACATATAAGAATTATGATTTTACTAGTATTTGGGGAATAGATGAAGAAAAAACAACACCATATTTATTAAGTATAGGAAAGGGTTTAGGAGTAGCATATAAAGCAAAAGTACCATATAAAGTCGAACACTGGGTACAAGATGATACAGCAGGAGGTTCTGGAAGCCAAGAAGAATTACCACATGAACCAACAGCACCAGAGGGATATACAGAAATAAGAACCCCAGAAGAATTACAAAATATGCAAAATGATTTAGCAGGTAAATATATTCTTATGAATGATATAGATATGACTGGAAAGTCATGGACACCAGTGGGACAAAGTACGGAACAATTTACCGGAACATTAGATGGAAATAATTATAAAATAAAGAATTTATATGTTAGATGCGAAAAAGCTGCGGGATTGTTCGGTTATATTAAAAATGCAGTAGTGAAGAATTTAGAAATGCAGGATGTACATATATATCTAGAAAAACCGACAAACCAGACAACTACTACCGCAGGACAAGCGGGATCAATCGTAGCCTCTGCAATATTTTCAGAAATTAAGAATATAACTATTTCTGGAACAATAGAAAGTAATCAAGGTGGTTCTTCGGTATATGCTGGTGGTATTGTGGGTTTTGGTACAAACACAAATATAGAAAATTCAAATTTTAAAGGTACTTTGACTAACCAAAAAAGTGGTTCTGAACAATTGGTTACATTGGCAGGAGGAGGAATTGTTGGACTTGCACAGAAATGCCAAATAGATAGATGTGCATGTTTAGGAACAGTTAAGTTGTATTCAGGTCAATGGGCATATGTCGGTGGAATAGTTGGTGATGGTGGTAATGACACTGTAGTTAGTAATTGTTATTGTACAGGGAAAATTGAATCTTATTTAGCATCAAATGCAAGTTATAATATAACTGAAAATGGCGTAGGTGGGATTATTGGACGTCGTAATGGAAACATTACAAATACATATATGTCGGCTGATGTTGCAGGTTCTGCATCAACGAATAAATCATATGATAATGAATGCAACGTTGGTGGAATTGTTGGATTAAAAGGCAGTGGAAGTATTTCAAATAGTTATTGGTGTTCAAAATTAACATCGAATTATTCTACAAATGAATATGGTACACAAGTAACTGCTGAAGCTATGCTCAAACAAGAAACATATTCAGGTTTTGACTTTAATGATGTATGGGCAATAGATGAAGGAAAAGGCATGCCATATTTACAAAGTCTAGGTAAGATAGATGAAAACGATAGTGGAGATAGCGGAAACGGTGAAGACAGCGGAAGCACCGGAGAAGGAGGAATAGTATTCCCAGGATATAAACTTCAAGATACAGATGAATTAAAAGGAGGAGAAGGTACCTCTGTAAAAGCAGAGCCAAAAGAATATGATGGATACATATTAAATAAAAGAGTAAAATGGACTAAAGAAACGGGAGAAGTAGCAGAAGATGGAAGTTT
>CANQQQ010000032.1 GCA_947626025.1 uncultured Clostridia bacterium | reverse complement strand
ATCAGCATTACAAGTATAAAATAAAAAAACACAACATTGTACAAAAAAAGCGGACACTTAATATTGCAATTTATAAATTTAAAATTTATATGTATTTTTCTTTACAAATATTTGAAAGAATTATATAATATACGATGACCTATAATATAATTATATTATGGAAGGAGAGAATAAAATCTATGAATTTAAAAAATATTTTAAGTGGAATCACTGGAATTAAAGCAAAAGGCGATATAGACATAGAAATTGAGAAAATTACAAGCAATTCTAAAGAAGTAACAAGAGGGTCATTATTTATAGCTATAAAAGGATTTGAAACAGATGGACATCAATATATAGAAGACGCAATAGAAAACGGAGCTATTGCTGTAATGATACAAGAGGGATATGACTTTAGAAAAATTGCAGCAAACGATGCAATTACTATATTAATGGTATCTGATACAAGAATTGCACAAGCTGTATGTGCTTCAAACTTTTTTGAAAATCCTGAAAAAAGCTTAAAACTAGTTGGAGTAACAGGTACAAAAGGAAAGACAACAACTACATTTATGATAAAAGAAATTTTAGAAAAACAAGGTATAAAAGTTGGACTTATAGGAACAGTTGCATCATACGTAGCTGGCAAAAAAGTAGAAGACTCAGACAGAACAACACCTGATAGCATACATTTATATGAATTATTAAAAAAGATGGTAGATGCAAAGTGCGAAGTTGCAGTTATGGAAGTTTCTTCACAAAGTCTAAAACTAAATAGAGTTCATGGATTGCATTTTGATATTGGAGTATTTACAAACCTTTCAGAAGATCACATTAGTGAAAAAGAGCATCCAGATATGGAAGATTACTTCAATTCAAAATTAAAATTATTTGATATATGCGACATAGCATATGTAAATTCAGATGATTTATATGGTCAAAAAGTAATACATGAAGCAAAATGCGAAATTAAAACATATGGAATAGATAATGCATCAGATAATATTGCTAAAGATATAACAATAACAAATTCATATGCCGACTTTAAGCAAAAACTTTATGGAAAAAATGAAAGAATTAAAGTAGGAATACCAGGTAGATTTAGTATTTACAATGCTCTTGCAGCAATATGTGTATGCGTAAAATTTAATGCATCAGTTGAAAATATAAAAGAAGCACTAGCAGATATAAAGGTACCAGGAAGAAGTGAATTAGTACCAAATAAAAAAGAACTTACAATTATGATAGATTATGCCCATTCACCAAAGAGTTTAGAAAGTATACTATTAGCAGTTTCAGCATATACAAGAGGAAGAGTTATCTGTGTGTTTGGTTGTGGAGGAGATAGAGATAAAGGAAAACGTCCTATAATGGGAGAAATCTCAGGAAGGGTAGCAGATTATACAATAATCACATCAGACAATCCTCGAACTGAAGATCCAGAAAAAATTGTAAATCAAATAGAAGAAGGAATAAAAACAACAAAAGGTAAATATGAATGTATAGTAGATAGATATGAGGCAATAAAAAAAGCAATAAGCATGGCAAATAAAAACGATATGATTGTTCTTGCTGGAAAAGGACATGAGCCATATCAAGAGATAAATCACCAAAAATATCCATTTGATGAAAGAATAATTGTAAATGAAATAATAGATGGAATGGAGAAAAAATAAAAATGGAATCGGAATTAAAGATACTAGTTGTATCATTTTGCATTACAATAGTACTTTCAATTATTACAATACCGATATTAAGAAAATTAAAAGTAGGTCAGATAGAAAGAAAAGAAGGACCAGTAAGCCATTTACAAAAACAAGGTACACCAACAATGGGAGGAATAATAATTGCATTAACAATTATTATTATAGGAATATTCTTATCATTAAAAATTAACGAGATAATTCCATTAATAGTTGTATCATTAGGATTTGGATTGATTGGATGTATAGATGATTCAACAAAATTAAAATATCAAAATACCAAGGGAATAAGCCCATCAGCAAAAATGTTGGGATTATTAGTAATATCAGTAGCTTATGCATTATTTTTATCAAATACAGAAAAAATAGGTACTGAAATTTTATTGCCGATTGTAAATATATATGTAACAATGCCAGTACTTATTTATATACCATTTGCAATATGCACTATGTTAGCTACAACAAATGCAGTTAATTTAACTGATGGAATAGACGGACTATCTACTAGTGTTTCAATGATTATAATTGCATGTTTAACAGTGATAGGAATACTTAAAGGAGATACTGAAGTTGCTTTATTTGGAAGTCTAGTTAGTGGAGCATGTTTAGGATTTTTAATGTTTAATTTACACCCAGCAAAAGTATTTATGGGAGATACAGGTTCATTATTATTAGGAGGAGTTATAGTAGCAATGGCATTATATTTAAAAGTGCCATTATTACTAATTGTTATTGCAATAATACCTCTACTAGAAACTTTATCAGTAATAATTCAAGTAGCATATTTTAGAAAAACAGGAAATAGAATATTTAAAATGGCTCCATTACATCATCATTTTGAATTGAGTGGATGGAAAGAAAGCACAGTAGTATCAGTATTTAGTTTAATAACATTAATAGCTTGCATAATTGGAATATTAATAGTCTAAAGAGGATTTAGAAAGGAATGATAGTTAAGATGACAAAGCCAACTAAAAAAGCTAGTCCAGGGCAATTCGATTTTGTTTTATTTATAACGGTATTAATCATGCTTGGATTTGGTCTCATCATGGTACTATCTGCAAGCTCTCCATTAGCTATATCTAAAGGTGGAGATGGATATTCATATGTTAAAACTCAAGCATTAAGTGCCTTTGTAGGAATAATAGCAATGGTGGCTATTTCAAAAATAGATTATAGGAGATGGGCAAAATATTATAAATTAATGTATATAGGTTCTATATTAATACTATTAGCAGTATTAATACCAGCGATTAGATATGTGTCTCATGGTGCTGCACGATGGATAGACTTAAAATTTACAACATTTCAACCATCAGAATTAGTAAAAATAGCTATGATAATATTTTATGCAAAATATTTAACAGATCATAAAGCTGAAATACATACTTTTTTTAAAGGATTTGTTTATCCATTATTATGGATAGTGCCAATAATTGCTATATTACTATTTGTACAATCACATTTAAGCGCTTCAATAATTATAATTACGATAGTAGTAATATTAATGCTAATGGCAGGTACAAGGATGAGGTATTTTATAACTGTAGGAACGCCTGTAGTTGGAATAGGATCCATAGCATTATATGTTTTAGCACAACATTCTGAACAATTTATGAATAAATTATCAAGAGTAATATCTTTTTTGAACCCTTGGGCTGATGCAGCAGGAACTGGTTGGCAAGTAATTCAAAGCTTATATGCAATAGGTTCAGGAGGATTATTTGGAGTTGGATTAGGAAACAGTACACAAAAATACTTATATTTGCCAGAACCACAAAACGACTTTATATTTTCAGTTATTGCTGAAGAATTAGGATTTGTTGGATGCTTGGCAGTAATTATACTATTTGGAATATTTATTTGGAGAGGAGTACTTATTGCGATGAAAGCACCAGATTCATTTGGAAGTTTAGTGGCAATAGGAATAACATCTTTAGTAGGATTGCAAGCTATAATAAATATAGCGGTTGTTACATCATCTATACCAAATACAGGAATGCCATTACCATTTTTCAGTTATGGAGGAACAGCATTATTAATTTTATTATGTGC
Organism: uncultured Clostridia bacterium; assembly: GCA_947626025.1. Taxonomy (GTDB): domain Bacteria; phylum Bacillota; class Clostridia; order TANB77; family CAG-508; genus CAKPSH01. The sequence continues at coordinate 14,573 of CANQQQ010000032.1, read as the reverse complement.
AGTAGGTATTTTACTGAACATATCACGATACCAAAAAACATAGAAAATAATAGTAGTTATTTTCTATGTTTTTTGTAAAAATTATTAATGTATAAGTATTTCTTAACTAAACAACACAAAGAAAGGAAGAATAAAATGAGGGTAATTATAGCAGCAGCAGGAACTGCTGGACATATTAATCCGGGAATTTCAATAGCTAATAAAATTAAAAAAGAAAATCCAAATTCAGAAATTATATTTATTGGAACTAATAGAGGACTAGAAAACGATTTAGTGCCAAAGGCTGGATATAAATTAGAAAGAATTGAAGCATATGGCTTAGGAAAAAACATGGTAAAAAACTTTAAGACATTTACAGGATTTTTTCAAGCAAAGAAGATAATAAAAAAATTTAAGCCTGATATAATAATTGGGGCAGGAGGATATATTTGTGGTCCTGTGATATTAGCAGGGCACAGGTTAAAGCTACCAACTATGTTACATGAAAGTAATGCTTTCCCAGGTAAAGCAACAAAAATGCTAGCAGGGATAACAGATACAATATTAATAAGCTTTGAAGATGCAAGAAATAGAATTCCAAAAGCCAAAAAAGTTGTTTTAACAGGAACACCAATACAAGTAAATAATAAAAAGATAGGAGAAAATCAAAAACAAGAGTTAATAAGAGAACTAAAATTAGAAGAAGATAAACCAGTAGTTTTAATTTTTGGTGGCAGTCAGGGAGCAAAAAAGATAAACGAAGCAGTTATTGAATTAATATCACAAAATAAAAATTTAGATTATCAAATAATTTTATCAGCAGGTGAAAAGCAATATGAAAATGTTATAAAAGAATTAAAAGACAAAAATATAGATATTTCTACAAATAAAAACATAAAAATCTTTCCATACATTTACAATATGGGAGAAGTAGAAAAATTATCAGATGTATTGGTATGTAGAAGTGGAGCAATGACTATTGCAGAAATTTCGATACTAGGAAAACCAGCAATATTTATACCATTACCAAATGTATCAAATGATCACCAAACATATAATGCTAAAGCTTTAGAGAGTATTAATGCAGCAAAAATAATAAAAAATGACGAACTCACAGGTAAAAATTTAGATAATATGATAAAAAATATAATTGCAGATAAATATAATTTAAAATTAATGGGAGAAAACGCAAAAAAGATAGCCATAACAGATGCAGAAGATAGAATTTATAGAGAAATAGAACAATTATTACACAAAAGAGGTAAATAATTATAGGAAAATTTTCTAACGGTAAAAATGTAGAAAAATGGCATATATTGCGATGAAAAGTTCTTGAATTAATATATATAATTAAGTATAATAGTATGGTTGTATTAATTTAGGAAGGAGGAAGGCATATAATTTAAATATGCTGTTTACACATGATTAAGAAATTTTACGGAGGAAAATTTATAGATAAACAAAAGTTATGGAAAGAAGGTATAGACTATCCAATAAAAATAGAATATTATAAAATATATGATAATGAAGAAAATCAAGAAATTACTCAATATGGATTAGAAGTTGTAAAAACAGAATATAAAACAAAAAATATAAACGTAGAAAATAAAGAAGTATTAAAGGTAACAAAAGAGGAAAAAATTATAGACAATATATTGGACAAGCTGAAGAATAACGAAGTTACGCCAGTAATAGCAAAGTATATAGTTGAAGACTTAGTGTGTAATTTGTAATATTCAAAAAGTTCACAAATTAAAATCTTGACCTTTTAATATATTTGATATATAATCCAAAAATATAAAACGAAAGGAAAGAAAAATTATGGCAGATAGATTAATAATAGTTGAGTCCCCAGCAAAAGCAAATACAATAAAGAAATTTTTAGGTGGCAGTACAAAAGTAGTTGCATCTATGGGGCATATTAGAAATCTTCCTAAGTCAAAATTAGGAGTAAATGTAGAAAATGATTTTGAACCAGAATATATAAATATTAAAGGAAAAGGAGATTTAATTAAAAGCTTAAAAAAGGATGCAAAATCTGCAAAAAAAGTGTACCTTGCAACTGACCCTGACCGTGAAGGTGAAGCTATTGCATGGCATTTAGCTTATGTATTAGGAATTCCAGAGGATACAGTTTGCAGAGTAACTTTCAATGAGATAACTAAAAATGCAGTTCAGCAAGGAGTAAAAAATCCTAGAAGAATAGATTTGAATTTAGTTAATGCACAACAAGCAAGACGTGTACTTGATAGAATTGTTGGTTACAAAATGAGCCCTGTATTATGGAAAAAAGTAAAAAGAGGTCTATCTGCAGGAAGAGTACAATCAGTAGCAGTAAAACTAATTGTAGATAGAGAAGAAGAAATAGAAAAATTTGTACCACAAGAATATTGGAACATATATGCTATGCTTCAAGATAAGAAAGGAAAAAACAGTTTTGAAGCAAAATTCTATGGAAAAAATTCAAAAAAAGTAGAATTGACAAGTGAATCTCAAGTTAATAAAATTTTAGAAGATATAAAAAAAGAAAAATTTATTATTAAAGATATTAAAAGATCAGAAAAAAAGAGAGTTGCAGCACCACCATTTACAACAAGTACGATGCAACAAGAAGCATCTAGAAAACTAGGATTTACTTTAAAGAAGACAATGTCTGTTGCTCAAGGATTATATGAAGGAGTTGATATTCAAGGACATGGCACCGTGGGACTTATAACATATATGAGGACTGATTCAACAAGAATATCAGAGATAGCGAGAGTAGCGTCAAAAGAACATATTGAAAAAAAATATGGAAAAGATTATTATGAGAATAGGTATTATAAAAAAAGTGCAGATGCACAAGATGCACACGAAGCTATAAGACCAACATATGTAGAATTAGAACCAAGTGAGATAAAAGACTCACTTACAAGAGATCAATTTAAATTATATCAATTAATATATAATAGGTTTATTGCAAGCCAAATGTCAGCTGCAGTTTATGATACAATGGCAATTGATATAAATGCTGGTGAATATAATTTTAAGGCAAATGGTCAAAAACTTAAATTTAAAGGATTTATGACTTTATATGTGGAGACAAAAGATAATGAGGAAGAAGAAGAAGAAAATAAAATCTTAGATCTAGAAGAAAATGAAGAATTAAAAACAGAGAAAATAGATGCAAAACAAAGTTTTACAGAGCCACCAGCAAGATATACAGAAGCAAGCTTAGTAAAAGCTCTAGAAGAAAAAGATATAGGTAGACCAAGTACTTATTCGCCAACAATAACAACAATATTAGAAAGAAGATATATTGAGAAAGATAAAAAACAACTTGTACCAACAGAATTAGGAAAAATAGTAAACTCCTTATTAATGGAGAACTTTAGTGATGTAATAAATGTTGACTTCACAGCTAAAATTGAAAATGAATTTGATAATGTCGCAGAAGGAAAAGAAGAATGGAAAAATATAATAAGAAATTTCTATGGACCTTTTGAAGAAACAATTAAAAGAGTTGAGAAAGAATTAGAACATGTCAAATTAGAAGATGAAGTATCTGATGTTAAGTGTGACAAATGTGGAAGATTAATGGTATACAAATATGGAAGATACGGTAAATTTTTAGCCTGCCCAGGTTACCCTGAATGTAAGAATACAAAACCTATTGTTGAAATGATAGAAGAAAAATGCCCTAAATGTGGTGGAAATGTGCTTATAAAAAAATCAAGACGAGGAAAGAAATTCTATGTATGTGAGAATAGTGCCAAAGGAGAATGTGATTACATTTCTTGGAATAAACCAAGTGTAGAGAACAAAAATGTAGAAGATACAGAAAAGAAAAAGACAAGGAAACGTCAGACTATATCTAAAAAAACGAAAAAATAATATTATTAAAATAAGGAGGTAAAAAACATGCTAAAAAATGAAAAAGGAGCATCATTAATAAGGTTAGTAGTAGGAATTTTTATAGTAATATTAATTGTTGGGTTCTCAATATTTCTATTATTAGATGAAGGAAGATCAGAGGTAAATACAAATAATACATCTAATGAGGTAAACAACGTACAAGAAGATAATGTAAATAATGAAATAGACAATACAGATAGTGAAGATAATGAGCAAGATAATCAAGAAGACATTTCAACAAGTGAGGATGAAACTAACGAATAAGGATCAAATTTAATATATAAGACGAAAAAGCATAAATTCAAATCTTAAAGCATATAAATATAAAGTATATGTGAAGAGGAGGAGAATTTATGTTTTTTGTATTTAATAAACCTAAGATATATTCATATTTGATTGTATTAAGTACAATAGTAGTATTATTTTTTACCGCAGCAGTATTATCAGAGGCAAATAATTTAGAAACGCTAACCACATCTACAGAAGTAGAAGAAATGAAAATGCCAATTGATAAAGTAGAAACAGATGAAAAGAAAATATCAATTACAATAAATTGCTTAGAAACAGACAAAAACATTGAAGAGATATTAGAAACACTAAGTATTCGCTCTGTAAAGGTAACATTTTGCGTATCTGGTGATTGGGTAAAAAAGTACCCAGAGCTAACAAAGAAAATTAATCAAAATGGGCATGCAATCGTAAATATGGGAAATACATATACTGATATGAGTGAATTTAGTTATGATCAGGCAGTAAAGAGTATAAAAGAAGGAGACAATGTTATAAGTACATTAATAAATAAAAAAATAAAATTATTTAAATGTCCTAACGGAAAATACAATGATGATTTAATAAAAGCAGCTAGAGATAACGAATACTTAGTTATAGGATATAACATAGATACTTTAGATTATCAAGGATTAGAGGCAAATGTTATATGGGATAACATAAAAAACAAGATTACAAATGGAAGCATAATTTCAATGAATTCAAATGCAGAAAATATAACACGTGAGATAAAATTAGTAGCAGAATCGCTTATAGATAGAAATTATAATTTGGTCACAGTTGAAGAATTATTAAATCCGTAAGATTTTATAGCATTGAAGACATAATAAAAATACTAAAACTAATAAGTATAAAAATAATTAATGTCACACATAATAAATATGAGGGGAAATTTATGGCTTTTATAGGAATTATTTCTGATTCTAAGAGTGAAAAAATAATAAAAATGGTATTAGACGAAAAATTAGATAAAAGTAATAATATCATTATAATAAATTCAAAAAGTGTAGATAATTTAAGAAACATTAAATTTGAAACTTTATTGATAGCAAATAATAACTCTATTATTACGGAAAACAAAGAAGCACTAGCTAAAATAGTAAGCAATACTAAATATCTAATTATAAATGCTGATATCGAATTAGAGTTACATCTAGAAGAGCAAGTAGAACTAAATGTAATAACTTTTGGATTTAACTCCAAAGCTACAATAACAGCATCTAGTGTAGAAGATGATATTTTATTATGTATTCAAAGAAACATCAAAGACATTAATGAAAATATGATAGAACAACAAGAAATGAAGATAAGATTTTTTGGAGAAAATATAGGCATAAATACAAATAATCTTATGGGAATCTCCGCAATCCTGCTTTTATACGGTAAAATTAGCCAAAAAAACTGAAAAAATTTAACAAATTATGTAGACAAAACCAAAAAAATGTTGTATAATAAGTATTGTACAACGAATTAATTAAGAAACAATAGAAAAAATAAATAAGAAATAGGGAGGAAAAGAAATTGAATACAAATTATCCAGATAACAACCACTTAGTATTAGTGGGAAAAGTAGCAAGCGAAAAAAGATTTAGTCATGAAATCTATGGAGAAAGTTTTTACATATTTGATATGGAAATACCTCGTTTAAGCGAGACATTTGATTTAATACCAATAACAATATCAGAAAGATTAATAAGTGATGACAAATTAGAAGTTGGTAAGAGAATTATTGTAAAAGGACAATTTAGATCTTACAACAGTTATGAAAACGAAAAAAGTAGACTAGTGCTAACAGTATTTGCAAAAGATGTTATTCCAGAAGAAGAAATAGAAGAAAGAGCTGAAACTGACGAAGATATAGACTTAAATATATCAAATGAAGTAGTATTAATTGGTCATATTTGCAAAAAACCAATTTATAGAAAAACACCATTTGGACGTGAAATTGCAGATGCATTATTAGCAGTAAATAGAGCATACAATAAATCAGATTATATACCAGCAATAGCTTGGGGAAGAACAGCAAGATTTTGTGATACACTAGAAACTGGTACACAAGTGAAAGCCGTAGGAAGAGTTCAATCTAGAATATACCAAAAGAAATATGAAGACGGTACAGTAGAAGATAGAACAGCCTATGAAGTATCAATCTCAAGCCTAGAAGTAATAAAAGAAGATAATGACACAGCTACAGATATGGAAGTACAAAATGAACAAGCTGTATAAAATAGCCTAACTCATATAACCACATATATATAATATAAGAAGGATAAACGATGCATCATTGTTTATCCTTTTTATTTATATACTCTAAGAAAGTCATCGTAATTGAAGAAAAATCAAAGATTTCCGTTATTTACTTTAATGAGAAATTATTTTAATAAAAATAGGAATATTTAACAAATAATGGAATATAATATATATTATAGAGGGCAAAAAAGCAAAAAATGCGCTCAAAGTATTGACATTTATTAAATAAAACATTATAATAATATTGTTGTTTATATCGCGAGGTGGAGCAGTTGGCAGCTCGCAGGGCTCATAACCCTGAGGTCGTAAGTTCGAGTCTTACCCTCGCAACCAAACAAATTGACGAATGTTCACTAAAATTGAAGTCTACGATTATTTCATCTTCGTGGACTTCAATTTTTTTAATCCACTTTTTTATTATCTCTTTTGATTGAATATTTTTAGATAATTTAATAGTATCTTGCTTTAATATTTTTTTTATAAATTCAGAATCTATTATGGGCATTTTATTAATATTTTTATTCATAGATAATTGGCGTTCTATCATTTGTTTATCAAAAGATAATCTTTCTAATTTAGGAGCAAGAGCAGTGTAATCAACACCATTAGCAATAGCATCAGTTATATTATCTATTTGTTTTTGCTTATCTTTTAATTCTTGTTCAAGTTCTTTTATTTCAGCAAAACTATCATCATATATACTTTTATATTTTTCATTAATTTTTTTAGTTAATTCTTCAATTTCAGAAGATTCTAGAAGTCTTTCAGTTAAAAGTTTAATAACCTCATTTTCTAATTTTTCTTGTTTAAGAATAGGAGAAGTACATTTTCCTAATTTGTTTCTATTAGCACACATATAATATCCTTGTTTATATACGTTTCCATTTTTTGTTTTTGTAGATGTTCTTCCTGTATAATTTGCTCCACAATGACTGCATACGATAAGACCACTTAATAAATAAATATTTCTTGACTTAAATTCTCCAGATTTTCTATTGCTTTTTCTTATTTCTTTCACTTTTTCAAAATCCTCCTTCTTTATAATAGTAGGTAAGACATTTTCAAGTATTATTGTATCATCACGTTTAGTGTGCCTATCATGCCTAAATCCTTTATTAAAAGTATATGTACCTATATATTTTTCATTTGAAAGTATTTCATATATAGAATTTTTACCAAAATCTTTATTTCTTTTTGTCTTATATCCGTATGCATTCAATTTGTCGGCAATATCTAATAATCCATGTCCTGCTATATACATTTCAAATATTTTTTTTACAATAATTGCTTCTTTTTCATTAATAATATAATGCTTATCTTGTATATCAAAACCAAGAGGAGGAGTGCCACCATTAAATTCAAAATTCTTGGCTTTTAGCTTATGTGCTCTTTTTACATTGGAAGCTAAATTTTCAGAATAATATTCATCCATTCCAGCAATCATTATAGACATTAATTTTCCTTCAGGAGTCGAATCATCTATAGGTTGAGTAATAGATATTAGTCTTGTACCATGCTTAGATAATTGATTTCTAAACATTAAGCTATCTTGAGTATTTCTTGCAAAGCGGTCAGTTTTCCATACTAACACACATTCTATAGACTTATCTTTGCATGCATCTTGTATCATATTTCTAAAAGCTTCTCGTTCATCTTTTTTTCCAGACTTAGCTTCATCACAATAATATTTAACTACTTGAATGCCATTTTTGCTTGCATATTCTTCAATTTCCATTTTTTGTTGTTCAATAGACTTTTCATCTTGTAAATGTGATGAATATCTACAATAACCATATCCTAGCATAAAAAACCTCCAATATCAATATTTCGTAATGTAATTTGGCGCGAGTTAAAAGAGCAAGCAGTAAATCATACTGCATATTAAGCATTATATAATAATGCTTCTTTTGTGAAATCATATTTAGTTTTATAAAACTCAATGCATTTTGCCATAAATTCGTCTGTAACGTCAAAATAATCTGCAAGACTATAAACTGTATCAATTCCGATTTAAAATTGCTCTACGAAGTTTTTCGATAGGAATAAGTACATTGTAGCTCCATTTCTTCGCTTTATATTCCTGTTTACTAATTAATTGTAGGGAAGAGTTAAAAGTGTATGTCGCATCGTAATAATAATGCCCTAATTCTTCAGCAAGAATTTGCTTTTTTACATTAGAGGAATTTATTTTAGAGCTATCATATAAAATTAAGTTTAATTTATCATAGTTGATATATGCTCCAGATGTGTCCTCTAAATATGTATCTATTAAATTAATGTTTTCTTTATATATTAAATCTTCAATATAATTAAGGTTCATTGGTTGTCCCCTTTTTAGAGATATTCAAAAAATGATTTAGTAATTCGTTATATTTTTCTTTTTCAATATAATTTTCTTTTATAAAGGCTTCATGCATATAATTATTTTCATAAGAAACAAAGATAAATATAATTAATATTATAAAAGCTATAAATTTATTTATATTTAAAATATATCCGATACCAAAGCCATAAAATAAATATTTAATAATAACGTATAATATATAAATTATTCTTCTATAAATAATTTTCATAAGAATATTAATTCTCCTTTTCATCTTCATCTAATTTCTGTTTTGCAAGTAATCCTTCAATAGTATTTTTAATGATCATTTTATTTGTTTCATTCAATCCTTTATAGCCTGAAGAAAAAGCGACATTAACATCATCTATATTTACTTTTTCGGGATTTCTTATATCGGATTTTCCTAATAAATAATCTGTAGAAACATTAAAGTATTCAGCTAGTTTTAATGTTATTTCATTATTAGGTTCTCTTTTATTAATTTCATACATTCCTATTGTGCTAGGAGAAACATCTATAATTTTAGCTAATTCATCTTGTTTTAATCCTTTTTCTTCTCTTAAAATCTTTATTCTATTTCCTAACATAAAACACCTCCTAGATATAAAAACTATATCACACAAATTGTGAAAAGTAAACATAATACACATAATGTGAAAAAATAAAAAATTTTTTAAAAAAAAGTATTGACAAATCACAATAAGTGATGTAACATATAATCACAAAATGTGAAGGAGGTGCAAAAATGGAAGCATTAAAGAATTTTAGAATTTCTCTAGGTCTTACAATTCAAGAATTTGCTAGTTCTATAGAAATTTCAAAATCATTATATGAAAAAGTAGAAACTGGAATTAGAAAACCAAGTAGAGAATTTACCACAAAATTAAAAAAGAAATACCCACAATTCGATGTTAATATTTTTTTTACATAATAAAATCACAAAAAGTGATAAACAAGGAGACACAATGAATAAAATAAAAGAATTTAGAAAAAAGAAAAATTTATCTCAAGATAATATATCAAAAATGATAAATGTAAGACAAAGTACAATATCTCAATGGGAAACAGGAGAGAGAAATCCAAATGTATTGCAAGCATTGAAGTTGGCGGAGATATTAGAAACAACAGTTGAAGACTTATATAAATAGAAAATACTAACCATAGCGTCAATATGATTAGCATTTTCCCATAATTTGTTTATCTTAAACTCTTGCAAGTATATTACAGTTAAAATATAAATTACGTCATTTTTTCGCGTTGACTTGCAAGTCATGATTTAAATTAAGAGAGGAATAAGGCAATAGGAAGGAGTGGTCTAATGTGGGATTAACAGAAGAATTTATAAATGATATGGCATACTGGCTAGCAATAACTGTAAAAGAGATAGAAGATGAGAAGTTAAAGAAAGGAAGTGAGAAAGAATGAGTAAGAAACAAAAGAAAAGAATAAAACAATTATTGATAAATGCATTTTGGGGACTAGCATTAATTATAATATATGATTTTATGTTTGTATATGGAATATACCAATATTGTATGAGATAGAAAGGAGAAAATTATGGATAGATGTCAAGAAATACATGAGTGGCATATAGAAACTTTAGAAAAGATGAAAAGTGAATTAAGAAAATTAGGAAGGAGTAATAAATATGTTAAAAGTGTTTAGTAGAAAAGATAGAAAAATTGTAAATTTAGAAACAAAAGTGAAGAACAGAGATAGATTAATAGACGATTTAAGTAGCACTAATGCAATATTTAGAGCAATAATCAATAGTTTAGAAGAAGATAATAGAGCATTAAGAGAATATAATTTTATTCAATATAAAAATGAACTATCACAGACCGCAAATCAGCAATAGTTCATAAAAATAGTTAAATTAGTATTTCTGCATTTAATTATAGCAGAAATAGGGAGGAATTGTCAAATGCCAGAAAAATTAGAAGAATTAGAGCATAAATATTTCATTTTAGAAATGAAAGATACATGGGATAGTAAAGATTATAGATATGCAGATGAATTAAAAGAAAAAATAAAAAATTTAAAAAATAATCATTAAAAAATGGAGGGAGTTTAATGTTAGAAAAATATGACGACTTAAGAAGAGTAGATGTAAGTCAGTGGGTTGAAAAAAGAGATGGAGCAGATTATCTAAATTGGGCTAAAGTAGTGGATTTGTTACATGAACATGGAGCAGAGAAAGTATATTTTGAACCTATAGAGAATAGTTCTACTGGAAGCAGTTTATATATGGCGGACAGAGAGTTTTCTGATAGTAAAGGAAATAAAAATAGAGTATATGAAACAGCAGTAAGAATAGTAATAGATGATTTAGAGTTTATACAAAGAGGTCCAGTAACAAATGGTAGCAATCCAGTAAAAGATAATTCTATGTCTCAACAAAGATTGTGGAATTGTCAAACGAGATTATTTGTAAAAGGAGTAGCAATAAGGACAGGTTTAGGATTTGATTTATGGCTTAAAGATGAATTAAAAACAGATAAAGAAAATTGGGAAGATGATTTATCTAAACACGATATTTTTAAGATAAAAGAAAGATGTCAACAAATCTATACACAGAAACTAAAAGAAGGTCTATCTGTAAAAGAAATAGCCGATAAGCTACATAAGACAGAAGATGAAGTAAAAGCATTATTTAGTTATTTTGATACTTTAAGTAATTTTGAAAAAGATTTATCTAATATTGATACAAAGTCAAGATAGAAGTTATTACATTGGTGCTTCAGATACGAGTATGGTAGTTGGAAATTGGAATACAAAAACTTTTGAAAATTGGTGGTTAGAGAAATTAGGATTATACAAAAATAATTTTTCAAATGAATCAACAAAAGCAGGTAATAATTATGAACATAAAATATTAGATGCTCTAGAAATTGAAAATTTAGAAAAGGATAAGCAAATTATTATTGATAGGTTGAGAGTTAATCTAGATGGTAATACAAATACTTGTATTTATGAAGTAAAAACCTATAACTTGAAAAAAGAATTTAAAGTATCAAAACAATATTGGAGGCAAGCACAAGTTGAAATGTATGCAACAAATATTCATAAATTATATATAGTTTCTTATGGATTAGAAGAAAAGGATTATTTAAACTATTTTAATGAAATAGATAAAGAAAGGATAAAACTATTTCCAATAGATTATGATGAAAATTTTATTATTAATGAATACGTTCCAAGACTAAAAATACTAATAAATTGTCTAAAGGAGGAAACATATCCATGCAAACTACAGGAATGATAGATAATATTTCAATAGATTATATATCTAATAAACCTAAAATAATTCTAACTCTAGAAAATAAAAATGTGATTAAGAACATTGAAGAATTAAAAGACGACAAATTATCTATTGAAATAAAAAAATACCGTCAAAAGCGAAGTTTAGATGCAAATGCATATATGTGGGTTTTGATTTCTAAAATACAAGAAAAACTAGATATACCAAAGGAACAGATTTACAAAGATGCAATAAGAAATATTGGGGTATATGAGGTTATACCAGTTAAAAATGAAGCAGTAGAAAGATTTATAGAAGCATGGAAACATAATGGCATAGGTTGGGTATGTGAAACAACTCAAAGTAAGCTAAAGGGATTTACAAATGTAATAGCCTATTATGGATCTAGTACATATAACACAAAAGAAATGAGCAGATTAATTGATTTAATTGTTGAAGAGGCAAAAGGGCTAAATATAGAAACAATGCCAGAAGATGAATTAAAAAGTTTAATAGAAAGTTGGAATAAGAAATGAAATCAATAATTCAAAAAGAGAAAGAATGCTTTTTCTGTAAAAATACAAATAATCTACATTTACACCATATATTTTTTGGACCTAATAGAAATATAAGTGATAAAAATGGATTTACAGTTTATTTATGTGCTTATCATCACAATATGAGTAATGAATCAGTACATATGAATAGAGAATTAGATTTAAAGTTAAAAAAATATGCACAATTAAAGTATGAGAAAAAGCATACTAGGGAAGAGTTCATTAAATTAATAGGAAAAAATTATTTATAAAGCAAAAATATTATACGAAAGTACGAAAGGAGAAAGTATGGAAGGCTGGATAAGATTACACAGAAAAATACTAGATAATCCAATAGTGTGCAAAGATAGTGATACGATTGCAATTTGGCTGTATTTACTATTGAATGCAACATATCAAGAGATTCCAGCTACATTTAAAGGTAAAAAAATAATACTAAAAAAGGGACAACTTATAACTGGAATTATATCTATATCAGAAAAGTTAGTGATAAACAAAAATAAGGTACAACGAACATTAAAGTGTTTTGAAAGTGATAAACAAATTGAACAACAAACAAGTAATAAAAACCGTTTAATTACAATACTTAATTGGGAAATGTATCAAAGTGATGATAAACAAAATGATAAACAAATGATAAACAAATGGGAAACAAATGATAAACAAAGTGATAACAAACAAGAATATAATAAAAAAGAAAAAAATAAAGAAGTTGTTATTGTAGAAGAAGATGTTTGTAAAAATGATTTTCGAGAAATAGTAAAATTCTACGAGGAGAACATTGGATTATTAACTCCACATGGAGCAGAAGTTTTAAATGGTTATGCAAAAGACTTTCCAAAAGAGGTTATCATATATGCTATGAAAAAAGCAGATGAAGCAAATGTGAGGACAATGGATTATATTCGAGGCATATTAAATAACTGGCAAAAAGCAGGAGTAAAAAGTCTTATACAAGCCCAAAAAGAAACAGAAAAATTTAAAAATAAAAAATCAATATCAAAAGTGCAAATAGAGCAAAAGAAAGGAATAAATGCGATGGAGGAATTTTTAAATGAGTATAGAGGAATTTAAAGAAGGAATAGAGATATTACAAGATAATTACTCAAAGAAATATACAAAAGAGCAATTGATATTATTTTTCGAGAATTTGAAAGATATAAAAAGAGATAAATATATAGCAAATATAAAAGAGCATATAAAAAGAAATCCATATATGCCAAATATAGCACAATTAAGAGGAGAATATACTTGCAAAGATACATATGCAAAGTACGATCAAAGAGATTATAGCAATTTCGATTTTAATCAATTATATGCAAATAAACAAATGTAGGAGGAGAGTGATACAAATGAGTTTTATAACGAATCAAACACGACAAATGAGTTTTGAAGACATAAAAGAAAAAAAGGCAGTAAGATATGAGCAAATATTAAGTAGACTGGACAAGCCCAAAACAGCAAAGGAAATAGCGGTGGAATTATTTGAATTAGGAATAATTCCAAGTGCAGAACGTAATTTCACAGCACCTAGATTAACAGAACTGGAGAAAATGGGTATTGTAAAAGCCTTTAAAAAGAAAAAGTGTCAGTATACAGGTAAGACTGTAGCGATTTATGAGAAAGTAGAAAATGTAAATAAAATGGTAGATGAAAATATAAACCATGTACCAATGATTTGAAAGGAGAATAAGATATGTTTGAATTTTTTGGAGGATTAATTGAGAATTTAGGAATTAAGTTAATAAGTGATTTTGGAAACAAATTATATGATTGGATAAAGGAAATTAAGAATAATGCACAAGGAGAAAATAATTCAAGTGGAGACTATGCACAGATAGGTTCAAGTGGATACTCTGCACAGATAGGTTCAAGTGGAGACTATGCAAAGATAGGTTCAAGTGGAGACTCTGCACAGATAGGTTCAAGTGGATACTATGCAAAGATAGGTTCAAGTGGAGACTATGCAAAGATAGGTTCAAGTGGAAACTCTGCAAAGATAGGTTCAAGTGGATACTAT
>CANQQQ010000031.1 GCA_947626025.1 uncultured Clostridia bacterium | reverse complement strand
AATACTTACAACATAAATTTTTAATTAAGACATTTTCCTAAATGATTTATTAAGACATTATCACAAATGAATTATAAAATAAAACAATATAAAAAAATATTGTTTGACAAATATAAAAAATAATGTTATACTATTTATAGCTTCAATGAAGTAACCATTCATGGTAGCAACACTAGATATGTGAGGAGAACACATATCTCTTTTTTTTTGAAAATTTATTTCTCTCTCGTTTTTTTGCACATAGAGGCGGTCAGCGTTCGAAAATTCTGCCGTGTAGGGGCGGTCAAAGCGAGGAAAAGAATATAAAACAAAATTCATTTTGTTTTGGATTTTTTTACGAGCAGTGCTTGGAAATTCTGCGAAGTAGAATTTTCCAAAAAGTTATTTCTTGTTTGCGAAATAATTTGACAAAATTAAAATAAAAGATTATAATCAATATAGGTGATTAAAATGTTAAAAAGAGAATTGTATTTATCAAGAATTAGAGGATTCTATGATAGTGATCTTATAAAAATTTTAGTTGGAATAAGAAGATGTGGAAAATCTGTAATATTAAAACAGATAATGAACGAATTAAAAGAAAAAGGCGTAGATAGTGAACATATTATATATGTAAATTTTGAGTTTATAGAATATGAAGATTTACAAGATTATAAAGAATTGAATAAATATATAAAAGAAAAAATAGTCGATGAAAAAAAATATTATGTGTTTTTAGATGAAATTCAAAAAGTGGGCAAATTTGAAGAAGTAGTAAATTCATTAAGAGCATCCATAGAAAACATAAGCATATTTATTACTGGTTCAAATAGTAAATTATTATCAAATGAATTATCAACTGTTTTATCTGGAAGGTATGTATTATTCAATATTTATCCATTAAGTTATAAAGAATTTATAGAGTTAACAGGTAAAGATGGTAAAAGTGATGAAACTTTTTGGGATTTTGTTAAATGGGGAGGACTTCCAAATAGAACTCAATTCACAGATGAAAGCAATATAAAAGACTATTTGCATAGTGTATTTGATTCTATTATTTTAAGAGACGTAGTAGACAGATTAGGGTTGAAAGATACAGTTTTATTTGATTTGCTGTTACAATATATTGTAGATATAACAGGACGTGAGTTTTCAGCTGAAAGCGTTATAAAATTTTTAAAAAGTGAAGGTAAGTCTGTATCAACAGAAACATTATATATATATTTAGATGCACTATGTAAGGCATTAATGATGAAAAAAATATACAGATATGATATTCATGGAAAAGCAATATTAAAAACATTAAATAAATACTATATGACAGATTTGGGAATAGCTCAAATAAAAAATAACAATTTTGAGATAAATAAAAGTTTTGCTATAGAAAATGTTGTATATAACGAGTTATTAATAAGAGGATACGATGTATATATAGGAAAGACAAAAGAAGGAGAGATTGATTTTATTGCCACGAATGATGAAGAAAAACTATATTTTCAAGTCGCTTATTTATTAGAACATCCTAAAACTGAAGATAGAGAATTTGGAGCTTATAAAGAAATAAATGATAATTATCCTAAATATGTTATTTCTCTTGATAAAACAGATTTTTCAAAAGATGGAATAATTCATAAAAATATAATTGATTGGTTGTTAGAAAAGTAATATTAAAATTATTGTTGATTCTATATAGTACTCAATTGCAATGCTTCGAATAAATACCTAAAATATAATGTGAAAAATCAGAATTTCCGTAAGGAAATTCTGAATTTTTTAATATATATGTAACGAAAAAGATAAGAAAATTTAACATAAAAATACGGAATAGGCAAATAAACCTTCCGCAAAGCCATAGAAGACGCTAGAAAATTGTCAAAATTTGGCGTATTGAAATGTAATATTAAATAGTTTAACATTAAATTGTAATGACAAACCGAAAATAAGAAAAACAATATAATGTAGGGGCGGTCAGAGCGAGTAAAAGAATATAAAACAAAATGCATTTTGTTTTGGTTTCTTTTTTGTAGGGGCAGGCCACCGGCCGCCCGCGAATAAAAAATTAAAATGTATTTTAATTTTTTATTCTATACATCGCCCGCAAAGAAATCTTTAAATTTTTTATCATATAAAATAAAAGAAAGGAATACGAAAAATGAAAAACGCTAGAACCGTTGATACTGTAACACACACACACACACACACACACACACACAATATTCCTTAAAGGATTTAAGAATATAATATGTCAGATAGGGACACAACATAGTTGTGCCCCTACTTTGCATATTTAGGTGCGAAAAATAAGCTATGTCTTGCGTAGTTTAAAGCATTCCTTAATTGATTAATTTATTATATTGCTTATAAATGAACAACATAAGAAATGGAGGGCAAATTATGGATGACAGCAAAAGAAAGAAAAGGCTAGTAGGAGGTACACTTAGTGTACTGATAATTATAATGCTAATTGTAGGTAGCAACTTAGCATTATTAAACATGCATATAAATCCATTAGCAGGAATTAAAAATTTAATTAATACAGCCTTTTCTAGTGATGAGATAAATATGATCAATGGTAATGAAACAGAAAGTATAATTCAAAAAACTTCTGTTGAAATACTAGATGGAAATATAGTAGTCTGTGATAGTATCGTACAAGGTGTAAGAGATGCTGAATTGCCAGATGGAAATTATACATTTAGAGTAACAGGAAAAGCTAGTAATGGAGTAGAAGAAGCAAAAGATTATCTAGTAGAATTAAAAAATGAATACGAAGATGTAACATATTCTGTAGCTACTAATGGAGCAACAGTAAGTTTAGGAGATACAACTACTGAGAAAAAAATGCTAGTAGTAAAATATCATAAAGATTTAACAATTGAAGCAGGAGTAACAGTAACAGCAATTAGAAATGGTAATTATACATACAAAAAGGGAATGTATTTATGTGTAATGGGAGAACTAGTAAATAAAGGAACAATAACTATGACAGCAAGAGGAACATATAATCAAGCAGGAGAGAATGTTTATTTATGGAAAAATACAGATGATACTTATGAATATGTACCAGCTACTGGTGGAGCAGGTGGTTCAGCAGTATCAATTACTTCAAAAGCTAAATCAACTATAAGTTCACAAGGAAGAGCAGGAGGAAATGGAAGTAATAGAGCACTTGGAGGAGGAGGTACTGGAGCAGTATCAATCTGGAGAAGTGTTTCAGGAGTTGTAGCTAGAACAGGAGCAGGAGGTACAGCAACTTCATATTCAGGAGGTGCAGGTTCAGGAGGGGTATTTACAGCAAATGGCGCAAACAGAACAACAATAACAGGATATGGAGCAGGAGCAAACGGAGGAGCCGGAGGAGCTGGATATGCTTATCAATCAGATAATACTCAAAGAAATGCAGCAGGAGGAGGAGCAGGCAATACAGGTGGAATGGGGCAAACTACGAGAAATAGGTCACAAGCTAATAATTCAGCATATTCTGGAACAAATGGAACAGGTGGATTATTAATCCTTTATGCAGATACTTTATATAATGAAGGAACAATCTCTTCTAATGGTTCAAATGGAGGAAATGCAGTAACAACTGAGAATAATAGGGGCGCATGGAGCACAGCAGGTGGATCTTCTGGTGGAGGAAGTATTAATATCTTTGCAAGAAAAGTACAATCAAGAGGCACTCAAACAGCTACAGGAGGAGTAATGTCAGGACAAAATATTAGAGGAGGAGCCGGAGGAAATGGTACATCTACAATAAATGAATTAATGCCAGATTTAATTTATGATGTAAAGACATTAGAACTAAGCATTAATGAGAATTATAAGATAGATAAAAATAAATTGCAGTACATAAATCAAAATGAGAAACAAACAGGAATATTAACAGTAGGAGACATAGAATATGAAACACTAGATGAAACAATAGCTACAGTAGATTCAACTGGTAAAATAATAGGAAAAGCGGAAGGAAAAACAAAGATAAAAATAACAGATACTACTAATGATATAAGTACATATATATATTTACAAGTAATAAATAATGTAAAAATAGATTTACAAGAAGGAAAAAACTTTACAGTAGCATTAAAACAAAATGGTACTGTTTGGTCTTATGGATTAAATACAAATGGACAATTAGGAAATGGTAACACCGATAATCAAACAGAGCCAGTTCAAGTTCAAGGGTTAAATGATGTAAAACAAATAGCAACTGGATATTCTCATGCACTTGCATTAACAAAAGGGGGAGAGATATATGCATGGGGATTAGGAGTAAATGGACAGTTAGGATATGGAGATATTAACAATAGTAATGTCCCTGTAAAAGTGGATATAAATGCAAATATAGTAAAAATTGATGCATATAAAAATATAAGTGTTGCATTAGATAGCGAAGGAAAAGTACATGTATGGGGGGAAGGATATTCGACTTTACCTATAAAAGTTGTATTTTCTGAAAATATAGTAGATATATCAGGAAATTTAATACTTACAGAAAAGGGACAAGTATATAATTTATCAATAACACCTACTCTAGTAAATGGACTTTATAATATTGGAAAAATATCTTGCGGAGTAGCTCATAATTTAGCATTATCAATGAATGGAACTTGTTATTCATGGGGAACAAATACATATGGAGAATGTGGAACTACGGCAACAGGTTCAATTTCAAATAGAGAAATGGCATTTGATATATACGAAATATCAGCAGGAAATCAAACAAGTATATTACAAGGTGATGATGGAAAAGTATATGTATTAGGAAATAATGCTAGTGGACAGATAGGAATATCAACTACAGCAAAGGCAACAGCATTAATGCAAATTAATTTAAGTGAAGAAGAAACTAATATTGAGGCAATTTCAGCAGGAGAAGGGACACACTCTGGTATTATAGATACTAATGGATTTGTATGGCATGCAGGAACAAATACAAATGGAGAATTAAGTCTTACAGGTAATACTGTACGAAATATATTTACAAAAACAGGAGAAACAGTTGTAAGAACAAATCAAGAAGATATGGTATATATAGATAAAGAACAAAGTATAACAATAGAGAGTACATTGTTAAATACTTTTAATTTAAAGATAGGAATAATAGATGATGTGCAAGATCATTTTGAGATAGAGTTGACAAATTCTACTATAGTAGAAGTACAAGGAAGAACATTAATAGGAAAAGAATATGGAAAGACAACAGTAATAGTAAGACATATAGAAACAGGAATAACAGGGCAATTTGACCTACAAATAGTTGCACAAATGGAAAGTATAGTTCAAGGATTCAGAGATTTAGAACTTCCAGATGGAGAATATGAAGTACTAGTTAAAGACCAAAAATATACTGTTGAGTTAAAAAATGAATATAATGATGTTACATATTCATTAGAAGATGGACTAGCAACGAGGAAAGTTTCTCTAGGAGATGATAGTAATGAATATAAAACTTTAGTAGTAAAATATCATGGAAATTTAACAATAGATGAAGGAGTTACAGTAACAGCAAATACATATTCAAATGGACTAACATATAAAAAAGGGATGTATCTATGCGTAATGGGAGAACTAGTAAATAAAGGAACAATAACTATGACAGCAAGAGGAACATATAATCAAGCAGGAGAGAATGTTTATTTATGGAAAAATACAGATGATACTTATGAATATGTACCAGCTACTGGTGGAGCAGGTGGTTCAGCAGTATCAATTACTTCAAAAGCTAAATCAACTATAAGTTCACAAGGAAGAGCAGGAGGAAATGGAAGTAATAGAGCACTTGGAGGAGGAGGTACTGGAGCAGTATCAATCTGGAGAAGTGTTTCAGGAGTTGTAGCTAGAACAGGAGCAGGAGGTACAGCAACTTCATATTCAGGAGGTGCAGGTTCAGGAGGGGTATTTACAGCAAATGGCGCAAACAGAACAACAATAACAGGATATGGAGCAGGAGCAAACGGAGGAGCCGGAGGAGCTGGATATGCTTATCAATCAGATAATACTCAAAGAAATGCAGCAGGAGGAGGAGCAGGCAATACAGGTGGAATGGGGCAAACTACGAGAAATAGGTCACAAGCTAATAATTCAGCATATTCTGGAACAAATGGAACAGGTGGATTATTAATCCTTTATGCAGATACTTTATATAATGAAGGAACAATCTCTTCTAATGGTTCAAATGGAGGAAATGCAGTAACAACTGAGAATAATAGGGGCGCATGGAGCACAGCAGGTGGATCTTCTGGTGGAGGAAGTATTAATATCTTTGCAAGAAAAGTACAATCAAGAGGCACTCAAACAGCTACAGGAGGAGTAATGTCAGGACAAAATATTAGAGGAGGAGCCGGAGGAAATGGATCTATCACAATTAACGAAGTTGGTTCAGTTCTAAATTATGCAGATAAAAGAATAACTCTAAATTTGCAAGATACATATACAATAGATAAGAATAAATTATCATATACTAAGCTAGATCAAGTTCAAACAGAAGATGTAGTCATGGGAGGAACAATTAACTATGAAGTTACAAGTGGAGATAATATAATAGTAGACTCTTCAGGGAGAATAACACCAAAAACATTAGGAAGAGCAAGAGTAAAAATAACAGATGAAGACAATGGATATAGCACATATATAGTTGTTGAAGTAATAGACAATGGAAGCACGAAATCCATGGTAAAAGAAGGAAATGAATTTACACTAGCACTAAAAGAAAATGGAACAGTTTGGACATATGGAAATAATGGAATAAATACAACAAATGAACCAGTAGAAATAATGATAGGCGAAAATGAACTAAAAGATATTATAGATATTGGGGCAGGGAATAAAATATCTATAGCTTTAAATAAAGCAGGAGAAGTATATACATGGGGAACATATAAGACATTAAATGGAGATCAAGTAGAAAATGAACCACAGAAAGTGGAAGGAATACAAGACATTATAAATGTAGATGCATTCGGCAATAATTTCTATGGATTAGATAGTAATGGAGTAGTATATATTTGGGGAGAAGGATATATAGAACCAACAATTATAGAAACTACAGAAAAGATAATAGACATAGATGGAAAAATATTACTTGGAGAAAATGGACTAGTATATAATGTAAGTAGCCCACAAGATAGGATACTATATTTAAGTGATATATCGACAATTTCAAGTGGAGACAGTCATTATTTATTTACAGCATCAGATGGATATGTACATAGTTTAGGAACGGGAGATTTAGGACAACTAGGATCAGGAAAAACCGTAAATTATACATTTCCTGTATTAGTAAGGACAGAAGAAGGATATCTGGAAGATGTATATGAGGCATCAGGAGGAACAAAAACATCTATTGCTGTTACAATGGAAGGAAAAGCATATGTATTTGGAGATAATACAAATAAGAAACTAGGAGTAGAAGGAAGTAAGATAACATATGCAACAGAGATAACCAAAATATATAGCGAAAAAGGAATAGAAGTAGAATTAAAAGATATAGAAAGTGTAGAAACAGGAAATACACACTCAACGATAACAGACGTTAATGGATTTGTATATAGTGTAGGATTAAATACTAAAGGTCAGTTAGGAACGGGAGATAACACAGCGAGAGCAGTATTTACAAGGATAGGGTATGAAGACATAATAACAGATCCAGAAGAAATAAATATAAAAGTAGGAACTACAAAAGATATAGCAATATCACTAAGTAATACATTTAATTTAAAAACAGACATAGTAGATGGAGCAGAATTAGATTCTTTAAGTACAAACGAAAAAGAAATAGAAATAACAAAAATTGCAGGCGTAAAAAATGAACACATAAAAAATATAAAAGATTTCGCTAAGAATTACAAAATAACAGGAAGAAAAATAGGAAGAGTAGATGTAGTAGTAACAGCTGAAGGAGGAGTAAAGAAGAATATATGGATAAACGTTGTAGACGCTGAAGAATCAGAAGTATCAGCCAAAGTAGTAAATGGAGATAAATTTACAATAGCATTAAGAGCAGACGGAACGGTATGGGGATTTGGAAGTATAAATGGAAAGAACAATCCTGAAAAATATGAATTACCAGAAAAAATTATAGATATAACAGCAGGAAAAGATCATGCAATATTACTTGGAAAATCAGGAAAAATATATACATTTGGAACTAATGGAAATGGACAATTAGGAACAGGGAATACAACAACATATAAAACACCTACAAAATTAAATTTAAGCGAAATAAAAAAGGTTACAGCTACAGAAAATACATCTTTTGCAATAACTAGTGAAGGCAAAGTATACGCATGGGGGAGCGGGATACGGCAAATCACCAGTTTTATTAAGCATGGACAAAAATGTAATAGATATTGGAAGAACATATTATTTAGCAGAAGATGGAATAGTAAGAAGAACATCAAATAATAATGAAATAGCACTTTCACTAAATGAATATGACCCATCACAAGAGCCTGTAATAGAAGAAGATAAGATAATGCAAATATCAGAAGGAACAGACCATATTTTGATGCTAGGAAAATCAGGAAGAGTATATAGCTATGGAAATAATAATTATGGACAATTAGGAGATGGAGATACAGTAGGTAGAGTACAAGGAATATCATCTGCGGTAAAGACAAATAAAGGAGCTGTACTAGAAAATGTTATAGAAGTATCAGCAGGTGATAAATATTCAGTAATAGTAACAAAAGATAACAAAGTATATACATTTGGAATTAATAAAAATGGAGAATTAGGATTTGATAAAGATATAAATAATGAAGGAATAGCAGAAGCATGGTATGCAACTTTAAAGGAAAACATTACAGATGTTACGAGAGTAAGTGCAGGTTATAACCATACATCAGTATATAAACAAAATGGAGAAGTGTATGCATTTGGATTAGGTGAAAATGGAGAACTAGGAAACGATGAATATTTCAATTATTATGAACCACAACTAGTAGGAAAGAATATAATACAAACAAATGAAAGTAGAATAGTAATAAAGAAGGATGAAAGCTTTGATATAGAAGCATGGATAGATTACTTTAATATATTTAAAGACAAAGAATATAAAATAAGATATGAAACAAATGATAATGAAATAATATTCCTAGACAGTACAACTGGTGAATTTATGGCAATGAAAGAAGGAAGAGCAAGCATAATAGCAAAAGAAGAAGGAACAGACAAAATAGCAGTAATATCTGTAGTAGTAACTGAAAACAGTGATATAGAGCCAATGGTAGAAACAGCAGGAAGTCATACAGTAATGTTAAAAGTAGATGGAACAGTATGGACATATGGAATAGGAGAATATGGAGAACTAGGAAATGGAGAAACAGGAACTTTAGATGATCCAGTACAAGCGATATTCCCAGAAGGAACAGTAATTACACAAATTGCCACAGGAGAAAATCATGTACTAGCATTAGATAAGGAAGGAAACGTTTGGGGCTGGGGAAGAAACAATTATTACCAATTAGGAAGTACAAACGGAGCGAATATACTTGTACCAAAGAAGATTGAATGGTTACAAAATATCAAGAAAATAGCATGTGGAATGAATAATTCATTTGCGATAAATAAAGAGGGAGAATTGTATAGCTTTGGACAAAATTCAAATGGAGAAGGAGGAATAGGAAGTTATACAAATAATCTAACAGTAACAAAGGCAAATAATATAAAAGATATAGTAGATGTAAGAGCAGGAAAAAATCATACAATAATATTAAAGAGTACAGGTGAAGTATATGTTACAGGATCAAACCTATATGGAGAACTTGGACAGAATGATAGCAATATAAGAATGTCAAAAGAATTTGTAAAAGTGCCAGGATTAAGCAACATAGTATCAGTATCAGCAGGGGCGTCACATTGTATGGCATTAAGCTATGATGGAAGTGTTTATACATGGGGATCAAATATAAAAGGAGAACTAGGGTTAAGCAATAATTCAAGTTATATAGGAATGCCTACAAAAGTAACAAATCTAAGAGATATAAGATATATATCAGGAGGAAAGAATAATAGTTTAAGTCTAAGCAAAGGAAATAAATTATATGTAAGTGGACTAAATACAAATGGAGAACTAGGAAATGCAACATATAATAATATAAATGCATTTGAAGAATTAAAAACAATAGAAAATGTATTAGGAATGTCAGGAGGAAACACCCATACAGTAATGGTAAAGAATGACGGAACAGTATGGGCAACAGGTGACTATGCACACGGAGACCAAGATATTAAGAGTAAGACAAAAGGAAATATACCATGTCAAGTAGGAAATGAAGATACAGGAATAGATGAAACAGAAATTACAGTAAGAATAGGAGACAAAAAGAACATAGTAGAAAATTGTGCATATCAATTCAATTTAATTTATATAGATAGAGAATTCAAAGAAACGTTAACATATGAAACATTAAAAGAAGAAATAGCAGAAGTAGATGGAGAAGGCAATGTAACAGGAATAAGAGTTGGAACAACAAGAGTAAATGCAACGTCAAGTGAAAATGGAAAGATATATAGTGTTTTAGTAAAGGTAGTAGAAGAAGATTCAAAAGTAGCACCAAGAGTATCAGCAGGAAAAAATTTTGGAGTGGTATTAAAAGAAGATGGAAGTGTATGGTCATTTGGATATAATAGTGATGGAAGATTAGGAATAGGAGATTTTATAACAAAAGATATACCAAATAAAGCAAATATACTAGAAACATATACAAGTTTAAAAGCAGGAGGAGACTTTGTATTAGCACTACGCTCTGATGGAACAGTGTGGGCAACAGGAAATAACAAAAACGGACAATTAGGAGACGGAACGAAAATTTCAAAAAATAAATTAGCACAGATAGAAGGATTAAGAGACATAATAAAGATAGCTAGTGGAGATAACTTCCGGAATAGCCCTTGATAAATATGGAAACATATATGAATGGGGAAGAGGAAGTACTATTCCTCATGCGACAGGAAAAATAAATAAAAAAGTAATAGACATATCAGCAGGAAACAATCAAATAGCGTATGTAACAATGGTAGGAAAAATACAAGGAGAAGGAAAAATACTAAATGGGGAAATAGCTGGAGTAGACAATGCAGTAAGAGTAGAAGTATTAAAAAATAGTATAATATATTTAACAGCAGAAGGAGAAGTTTATAAATATGAAAATGGAAGAACAGAAAAAATAGGAATTAACGAAAAAGTAATAGATATATCAGCAAAAGATACAAGTGTAATGTATCAAACTGTAGATGAGGAGATATATGTATCAGGAGACAATAGAGATGGAGAATTAGGAACAGGAGATTCACAATCAGTAATAATACCTAAAAAGGTTCAAAAGCATGGGGAAAGTGTTTTTGGAATGGGAGCAGGATATTATAATACATATATAATAGAAAATACAGGAAGAGTATATTCAGCAGGAAGTAATACATATGGAAACTTAGGAAACGGAACAAGAAAAGCTTCAACTATACACACATTAGTGGGAGACAGGGCATTTGAAGTAAACCCTATATCAGCCATTATGCAAATAGGAGACACAGAAGATATAGAAATTACAGGAAATCCATTTAATGTATTTAATAATAATACAAGAGATAAAGGAGAATATGAATATTCAGTTGATAACGAAGAAGTTCTAAGTGTAACAGAAGGAAAAATAACTGCATTAGGTGAAGGAACAGCAAAAATTACAATAACAGACAAAGAGGCACAAGAGAAGATAGAGATAACGAGAATAGTAATTGCAGAAGAGAAAGATAGAATAGAAAAAATAATGGTAGATAAAGAGACAGCAGAGATAGACCCTACCTCTACATATGACAATATAAAATACCATGTAAAGATTATAACAAATAAAAACACAGCACAACTTACAATAAATACAAAACAAAAAACAGATAAAATAAGTATAAATAATGATGAAAATAACTGGAGTCCAAATGGAATACTAAGTAGAGAAATTCCTATAACAGAAAGAATAACAGAAGTACCAATAAAAGTAGCAGTACAAAATAACAATGGAGAATATACAGTAGAAGAAAACTACATGCTTTATATAGAAAAAGTAACAGATGATATAGGAATAGGAGAAATAACAGTAACATCAAAAGATGAAGAAGGAAGAGAAGAAACAAAAGTAGCTACACCACTATCACTTACAAAATATGAAGTGGTAGTAGGAGAAAATACAGATATTACAAATATAATAGCAAATACAAATTCTAATTATAGTTATATTAGCATAGACGGACAAGAGTATACTTTAAAAACTCAGACAAAAGAAATAGACTTAACAACAGAATTACTAGTAGAAGTAATAATAACAGTTAAGTCAGAGGCAGGAACGGAAGCAGAATATACGCTAGTAATACATAAAGAAAAGCCAGAACTAGAATTAAAGAGTTTAACAGTAGAAGGAAAAGAAGCAATAAAATTAACAGAGCTAACATATGTAGCAAACATTGAAAAAGAGTGTGGACTAGCACATATAAGAGCAGAACTAAGTAATACCTCAGGAAGTGTAAGTATAGATGGAATAGAATATAAAATACAATACAATGAAAAAGAAATAGATATAAAAGAAGACACAACAATTGTAACAATTGAGGTATTGTCAGAAGAAGGAGATAGCATAGAGTATAAGCTAACATTATATAGAGAAAAAGAAGAAGAGCCAGATCAAGGTACGGAGCCAGAAAATGAATTACAGCTTGAAATGATAGTAATAAATGGAACAGTAGTACATCCAAGTGGAGAGGACAACGCATATATATATAATATAGCATCATCAGCGACAAGTGCTACAATAAGGGCAATAGCGAAAGACAGTAGTAACTGGGTACAAATAGAGCAAGAAGAAAAAGAAGTAGGAGAATCAACTAGAGTAGTAAGTGTAAATGACGTAGAAAATACATATCAAGTAGAACTTTCAAATGAAGAAGGAAAAACTAGTACATATACAGTAATTATAAGAAAAGCAAGTGGAGATACAAGCTTAGAAGAAGTATATGGAACATATAAAGATAAAAAATACGAGGCTACAAAAGTAGATGATACAAACTATATAGTAAAAATACCTAGAAACATTTTAGACTTAGACGTAACAGCAGTTACAGGTTATGCTAAATCCAAAGTACAAATTAAAGATGCAGAAAATTATGAAGTACATATAGACACACAAAATATACAAATATATGAAGAAGATACAACAGTAAAAATACAAGTTATATCAGAAGATGATCAATATACGACAGAATATACTTTAACAATAATAAAGATGTCAAATAATACAGGACTAACAAGTGTAGAAGTTGATGGAAATCAAGCTACGCTTGATGATAGTGGAATTTATCACTATACATTAACTGATCCAACATCATCTGTAGAAGTAAAAGCAGTAACAGAAGATGATAAATCATATGTAAATATTAATAATGGTAACTATGAAATAAAAGAAATTTCAGAAGAGGTAAATATAACAGCAAAAGAAACAGAAGTAAAGATAAAAGTAAAAGCAGAAGATGGAACAACAAAAATTTATACATTAATAATAGAAGGCTTATCAGATGATGTAAGTATAAAAGAAGTACTAGTAAATGGAAAAGAAGCGAAATATATAGAAGGAAAAAATAGATATGAAATAAGAGATTCAAGTAATGAATTTGAAGTACAAGTTACATTAAATGAAATGCTTGCAAGCCTTGTATTAGGAACAAATGGCGAGGCGCATGGAAGTGATACTATTACTGTGACTAAACAAACAGATAGTGAAGAAACAACAGTAGAAGTAACAGTTACATCATATAGTGGATTTATAAAAGAAAAATATATAATAGCAATACTAGAGCAATCAGACAATGCAAATTTGGATACACTAAAAGTAAATGAAAACATTGTTACTCAAGATGTAGACGGAATATATGTAGCAAAGGTACCAAATAAAACAGCAAAGCTAGAAATAGAGGCAATAGCAGAAGACACTTATGCTACAACAACAATAGGAGAAGAGGTAAATGAGAGTTATATTGCAACACTAAGTGAAGAAGTAACTAGTGATAAGACTGTATATGAGTATAAGATAACAGTAAAATCCGAAACAGGAAGGATAGAAGAATATAGACTAAGAGTAGAAATATTAGAAGCAAACCTAGAAATAACAAATGTATTAGTAGGAGAAGATAGCGACAACTTAAATGTAGCTATAAGTAAAGAAGATGGAAATTATTATTACAAAATAAAAAGAGTAGAAAAAGCAACAGTAAAAGTAGAACTAGAATCTCAAAAATCAAGAGTAAAGATAAATGGCGAAGATAGTGACATTGTAGAAGTAACATTAGAAGAAGATATAACAAAAGTTCCAATTACAGTAATAGGAGAAGATGGAACAGAAAGAGAAGTTTATGTAATAATAGAAAAAGAATCACAAGACACAAGTATATTAAGTATTACAGGAGAGGGAGTAAAAAAGACGGACTTCCAAGGTAATATGATATATGTATATGTAGACGAGAACTTAGATGAAGCAGATTTATTAATTACATTAAATAATGAATATGGAAAATTAAGAATTGTAGAATTAGAAGAAGGCACAGAAGAAGGAGAAATAGTAGATCAAGAAGGACAAGAAGAACAAGGAGATACAGAAGATGATGATTCATTATATACAATACATCAAATTACAAGTCATGTATTATTAGATACATATGAAACAAGCTTTAGAGTAATAGTAAAAGCAGAAGACGGAACAAAGGGAGAATATATAATAAGCGTGTGTCAACAACCAGACTTATCTTTAGCAAGTGTAGAAGTAGATTCTAACATAATCGAATACGATATAGAAAACGAAGAATATTTTGTAGTTGTTGCAAATGCGAGTACACCTAATGTAGTAATAACGCCAAGTAATGAAAATCAAACAGTACAAATATTAAAAGAAGACGGAACAACAGTACTTGCAGGAAATACAGGAATATTAACAACAACTATAAACTTAAGTACAAGCTTAATGGACAACTATATAATAAAAGTCATTTCATATAAAGGAGAAGATGCAGGATATCAAGAATATAAGTTAAGAATTAGACAAAAATCAATAGAAGCTGGAATTATGTACATAAAAGTAGATAACTCAGGTACAACAGTAAATAGTGATGGAACACAGTTCTCAGCTAATGTTGCAGGAAAAGATAGTTATCCAGTGGAGATAAAACTAAAAGATGAAAATGCAAAAGTCAGAATAGAAAATGAAGACGGTGAAGTATTAGTAAACAATCAAAAATATATTCTAACAGGAGATTTAACAGTACAAGATGGTGAAACAAAAGCATTTAATGTAATAGTAACAACAGAAAATGGAAATGAAAAGACTTATAAATTAAATATTACAAGAATAAGTAGTAAAGTAAAAATAGAAAGTATAACTGTTACAGATTATGATAAAGAAACAAAAGGTACAACAGAAAAGACAGTAGAAGAATACAATGAAGAAACAAAAACATACAAAGTATATGTAAGCAATGTTTTAAATGAAACAACAGTCAAAGTTAGCACATCGTCAAATGGATCAACAATTACATTAGATGAGATTGCAACTGGAAGTGAAGTAGTATCATGTAAGAAAGCACTTCCAGGACTAGGTGAAGCGACGGTACTAATAAAATTAAAAGCAGGAGATGGAACAGAAGAGGACAGATATTTACAAATAATACAATTACCAAGTGAAACAGGAATAGAAAGTGTAATTGTAGATGAAAATGAAGTTTTACCAAAGGAACAGCAAGAAGAAAACGAAGAGAGTCCAGAAGAAGGACCAGATTACAGAGCAACAGTAAATGGAAAAGAGGACTATCCAGTAGAAATAAAACTAACCGATGAACTTGCGAAAGTAAGGATAGAAGACCAAGAACAAAATGAAATAGTAGCTGATAGTATAGGAATATTACAAAACAACTTACATGTAGAAGATGGAGAAGTAGGATTATTTATAATAGTAGTAACAGCTCAAGATGGAACAGAACAAAGATACACATTAGAAATAGAAAGGATAAGTAGTAATACAGCGATAGAAAGTATAACAGTAAAAGACTATAATGACACAGAAGGCTATGTTACGAAAACAGTCGAAAACTATGATGCAGCAACCAATACATATAAAATTGTTGTAAATAAAGAATTAGATAATACAGAAGTTATAATAACCACGGTATCAGATGTTGCAACTATAACAATAGATAGCGGAGAAACAGACACTAAGACAGTAACAATAGGAAAAGATTTAGTTAAAGTAGGAATAACAAGAATAGAAATTACAATAACTGCAGAAGACGGAACAGAAGAAGTAAGATATCTAGAGATTATAAAATTATCTGACGAAATAGGAATTAAGAAATTAGAAGTAGATGATAATGAAATAACACCAAATGAAGCAGGTGATTATAAATATACAGTTACAAATAAAGAAGACTTATCAAAAATATATGTAGAATTAAAAGATAGTAGATCAAAAGTTAGTATAGACAATCAAAATGAAAAATTTGAAAAAACAGAGTTATATGTAAGTAAAGGAGAAAACAGAGAACTTAGAATAACAATAAAAGTAACAGCAGAAGACGAAACAACATATAGTTATACATTGATATTAGATATTATATCAAGCAATACAAAAGTATTAAATGTAAATGTTGGAGGAGAAAATGCTGTATATAAACAAGATGAAAATACATATATTGCATATATAGATAAATATGCAGATAAAGTAATTGTAATCATAAGACCAGCTGTAGAATATTCAACTATATCACACGAAACAGAAGAAGGTGTAGGAAGATTAGAATTTACACTAAGCACACAAGAACTAGCACAAGAGGAATTTGAAACAACCTTTAAAGTAACAGCAGAAGATGGAGAAACATTTGAAGAATATAACTTAAGATGTATACGAAAATCTAATGATTCAAGCATTAAGATAGTATATATAGAAGATGAAGAAGTAAATGAAAATGTTTCACATCCAATATATGAAGATGGAACATATTATAAGCAAATACTTAGTCGTCAAGCAAAAGTAAAAGTAATAGCAAATAATGAATTTGCAACAGTAAACTTTAATAACCAAACAGGAACGAAGGAATTAGAGCAAATTATAACATTAGACACATTAAACAAAGTAACAGAGATACCAGTAACAATAATATCACAACAAGGAGAAACAACAAATACAACAATATATATAGAAAAGATATCAGATGATTGTAAGGTAAAATATGTAAAAGTAAATAATGGAATGATAGAAGAAAATGAGCCAAATACATATTTTTCATACATATATAGTACAGCGGAAAATATAAGAGTAGAAATAGAGGCAAACGAAGAAAACGCAAGCATTGTTAGAGTAACAAAAGAAGGAGAAGACTTCCTAGATGAAGAAGGAAATGCAGTCAAAGGAACACCATATTTAGACATAAGTGTTCCTACAGAAGGGGAAGAAATAACAGAAGTATACTTCAAGGTAATCGCAGAAAATGGAAAAGAATCAAGTATATATAAAGTAATACTAAAAGATATGAGTACAGATAATACATTAAAAGAAATATGGGTAGAAGGAGAGCTAGTAGATAAAGATGAAGAAGGAAGATATGTGGCAAATGTATTAGATACATATACAGAAGTAACTGTAAAAGCAGTAACAGCAAGTGAAATAGCAGAGGTAAGAATTTCATTAGGAGAATTTAAAACTCAAACAGATGAAAAAACAGTTACACTAACAGAAGACAATACAACAACTAGAATACCGATTACAGTAAGATCACAAGCACGGAATATCAGGAGTAACATATTTGTATATAAACAAGATTTCAACAAATGTAGGAATAGATATTAGACTAGAAGAGAAAGAAGCAGACTCATACGATGAAGAAACACACACATATACATTCTTAATTGGACGAGACAAAGAAGACTATGAATTATCAATATTTGCAAAGAACGATAACACAAAATTAGAATTTGAAAAACAAGAATATGAGACATTATTAAGAGAAACAGTAAGAATAGAAAAAGAAGAAGAAGGAAAGAGTTACATAGTAAAAGTTACATCAGAATCAGGAAATGAGCAAGAATATACAATAGATATAATACATATCTCTAACAATACAAACTTATGGTATTTAAAGGTAAATGACGAAGAAAGAGAGCCAGATGTAGAAGGAGGAGATACTTATACAGTAATAGTACCAATGAATGTAACAAGTTCAAAAATAGAAGTATTAACAGAGCATGCATATGCAAAAGTAAGAATAGGAGATACTGCTACAGTAAAACAACACTCTACAGCAGAGATAGATTGTAGTGAAGAAAAAGGAGACAAAATAGTAGTACCAATAGTAGTAAAAGCAGCAGATGGAGTAACTATAAGAAATTACTTTGTAGTATTAGTAAAAGCTCAGGCGGTAATACAAGGAAGAATAACAACAGAAAACTATGAACAAAGATACACAGCAAAAGTAAAATTATATAAGAGAAAAAGAGAAGATGAAGAAGACTTAGATGACGAAGGAATGCCAGTAACAGAGGTAGACACAAAAGAAGATGGAAGCTATGTATTAGACATAACAGAAGAAGGCTCATACGATGTAGTAATAGAGAAAACAGGATACTTAAGTTATACATTAGCAAACATAGAAATAACACCAGGATTAATAGTAGAAATAGAAGAGCATAAATTAATAGCAGGAGACGTAGTAGAAGACGGAGAAATAGAAATAGCAGACTTAGTAGAATTAAATGCAAACTTAGGAATAGAAATTACAGAAGACAACAAAGAAGAAATAGGAAAATATGACTTAAATGAAGATGGAACTGTAGACATGACAGATAGAAGCATTTTAAAGAGCAACTATGGAAAGAAGGAAGAAACTGAAATTTGGGTAAACCCAGCTTCTATAAGTACTGTTAATATAGAGCAAAACTTACTAAATGAAAATGCTATTAAAAAAGAAAGTATTGCTAATCCAAATGGGGAATTTGCATTACCACTAGCATGCAAATACAGAATATCATCAGACTACGGAGAAAGAGTAAATCCAATAACAGGACAAGACAAACTTCATGCAGGAATAGACATAGTAGGAGAGCATCATACAGAGATCCTATCAATAGCAGAAGGTGAAGTAACATACGCAGGAGTACAAAACGGATATGGAAACTGTATAGAAATCAAGCACGTAATAAATGGAGAAACGATATATAGTTTCTATGCACACTTATCTAGAATAGATGTAAAAGTAGGAGACAAAGTAGAAAAAGGACAAGTAATAGGACTAGAAGGAGGAGCAGAAGAAGATCCAAACCATGGAAACTCAACAGGACATCATTTACACTTCGAACTAAGAAGTGCAACAGGTTCAGGACATAGTATTGATCCAAGAGAATATTTAAGATTTTAAACTAGGGGCACATTGTGCCCTTAAGTATTATGAAAGAAAAAGTATTCTCTTTAAATACTTTTGTAATA
>CANQQQ010000030.1 GCA_947626025.1 uncultured Clostridia bacterium | reverse complement strand
CGATAGCAACAGAAGAGCAAAACGTCCAACACAGATAACAGTAAAAGTAAAGAAAGATGAAAGTGTAGTACAAAGTATGACGCTTACTTCAAGTAACGAAAAAACAAGTAATAAAGATGAGTGGACATATACATTTACAAAATTGCCAAAATATGATAACAATGGAGACGAAATACACTACACATTAGAAGAAGAGGTAACAGGAGAAAATAGTATATTCTATGATAAAAATATAGAAGGAACTACAATAACAAATACATTTAGGATACCACAAGATGAAACAGGAAAGACAAGCTTAACAGTAACAAAAGAATGGGTAGATGATAGTAATTCAAGAGGCAAACGTCCAAATGAGATAATACTAAAAGTATTAAAGGATGGAGAAAGTGACGAAAAAGAGGAAGTAACGAATGCAACAGTAACTTCAAGTGAAAAAAATCCAGCAAATTCAAATGAATGGATACATACATTTAATGAATTACCAAAATACGATGATAATGGAGATGAGATACAATACACAGTAGACGAGGATATAACAGATCCAAACAGTATATTCTATGTAAAATCAATAGTTGGAAATAAAATAACAAACACATTTGAAATTCCAAAAGGAGAGGCAAACGAAAAGAAAATAACAGTAACAAAAGAATGGATAGATACAACAGAACAACAAGATAAGAGACCAGAAAGTATAGAATTGCAAGTTTTAAAGAAAGGAACAGTAGTAAAAACTCAAGAAGTAAGTTCAGATGATGAAGTTGCAGAAAGTCCAAATAAATGGCAACATGAGTTTGTATTAGAAAAATATGATGAAAACGGAAATGAAATAGAATATACAGTAGACGAGAAAATAACAGATCCAAATAGAATATTCTATGTAAAATCAATAGAAGGAAATACAATAACAAATACATTTAAAATCCCAGAAGGGGATGAAGGAAAGACAAGCTTAACAGTAACAAAAGTATGGGATGATGATAGTGACAGAAGAGATAAACGTCCAACACAAATAACAGTAAAAGTAAAGAATGGCGCAAATGAAGAACAAAGTGCAACGCTAACTTCAAGTAACGCAAAAACAAGTAATAATAATGAATGGACACATACATTTACAGAATTACCAAAATACGATAACAATGGAAATGAAATAAAATATACAATAGATGAGGAAATAAAAGATGCAAACAGTATATTCTATGAGAAAGAAATTAATGATGAAACACACACAATAACAAATACATTTAGAATTCCAGAAGATGAAACAGGAAAGACAAGCTTAACAGTAACAAAGGTATGGGATGATGATGGCAATTCAAGAAATAAACGTCCAACACAAATAACAGTAAAAGTAAAGAATGGTGCAAGGGAAGAACAAAGTGAAACACTAAGCTCAACTAATGCAAAACCAGAAAATACAAACGAATGGACACATACATTTACAGGATTACCAAAATATAATGACAATGGAGACGAAATACAATACACATTAGACGAAGAAGTAACAGGAGAAAATAGTATATTCTACGAAAAAACAATTAATGATGAAACACACACAATAACAAATACATTTAAAATCCCAGAAGGAGAAGAAGGAAAGACAAGTTTAACAGTAACGAAAGAATGGGTAGATGATAGTAATTCAAGAAATAAACGTCCAAGTGAGATAACACTAAAAGTATTAAAAGATGGAGAAAGTGAAGAAAAAGAGGAAGTAACGAATGCAACAGTAACTTCAAGCGAAAAAAATCCAGCAAATTCAAATGAATGGATACATACATTTAATGAATTACCAAAATATAATGACAATGGAGATGAAATAGAGTATACAGTAGATGAAGACATAACAGATCCAAACAGTATATTCTATGTAAAATCAATAGTTGGAAATAAAATAACAAACACATTTGAAATTCCAACAGGAGAGGCAAACGAAAAGAAAATAACAGTAACAAAAGTATGGGAAGATACACCTGAACAACGTAACAAGAGACCAACAAGTGTAAGATTACAAGTACTATCAGCTGGTTCTGTAGTACAAAGCTTTGATGTAAGTGCAGAAGATGCAGATGAAGATAACCCAAATAGATGGCAACATGAATTTGTATTAGAAAAATATGATGAAAATGGAGACTTAAAAACATATACAGTAGATGAAACAGAAGTAAGTAGTGGAGACTTATTCTTCTATGAGAAAAAATCTATAGACCCAGATACATATACGATAACGAATAAATTTAGAATACCAGATGTAGAAGAAAGTAAAACAAGAATAACAGTAACAAAAGTATGGGAAGATACAGAAAAACAACGTAATAAGAGACCAGCAAGTATAATACTAAAGGTATTAGAAGGTATGGAAGAGGTAAAAAGCTATACAGCAAGTATTTCTGATGCAGTTGTAGATGACCAAAATAAATGGCAACATGAATTTGTACTAGACAAATATGATACAAATGGAAATGTACGTAACTATACAATAGATGAACAGGCAGTAGGAGATAATGACTTATTCTTCTATGAAAAATCTATAGATCAAGTTACACATACAATAACAAACAAATTTAGAGTACCAGATGTAGAAGAAAGCAAGACGAAAATAACAGTAACGAAGGAATGGAAAGATACACCTGAACAACGTAACAAGAGACCAGATAGCATAATACTAAAAGTATTAAAAGGAGAACAAGAGGTACAAAGTGAGACAGTAACAGCAGCTAGCAACTGGCAACACACATTTACAGTAGACAAATATGATGAAAACGGCGATGAAATTAACTATACAATAGGAGAAGAAGCAGTAAGAGAAGGAGACTTGTTATTCTATAAACAAACATCAATAGATGAAACAACAAATACAATAACAAACACATTTACATTACCAGAAGGAGCAGAAGGGGAGAAAAACTTAACAGTAACAAAAGTATGGAACGATGATGGAAATATAAGAAATAAACGTCCAACAGAGATTACAGTAAAAGTAAAGAAAGGTGAAAGTGTAGTACAAAGTACGACGCTTACTTCAAGTAACGCAAAAACAAGTAATAACGATGAGTGGGAATATACATTTACAGGCTTACAAAAATATGATGACAATGGAGACGAAATACAATATACAGTAGATGAAGATATAACAGATCCAAACAGTATATTCTATGAGAAAACTATAGAAGGAACAACAATAAAAAATAGATTTAGAATACCAGATGGAGAAGCAAATGAGAAGAAAATAACAGTAACAAAACAATGGGTAGATACACCTGAACAAAGAGATAAGAGACCAGCAAGTGTAGAATTACAAATCTTAAAAGGAGAATCTGTAGTAGATAGAGCAACAGTAACAGAAGAACAAGGCTGGCAACATGAATTTACATTAGAAAAATATAATGAAAACGGAGACGAAATAGAATATACAGTAGATGAGGCAGAAATAGGAGAAGGAAGTTTACTATTCTATAAAAAGACTATATCTGGAAATACAATAACAAATACATTTGCATTACCAGAGGGAGAAGATGGAAAAACAAAAATAACAGTAACAAAGGAATGGAAAGATACAGAAGCTCAACAAGATAAGAGACCAGATAGCATCATATTAAAAGTACTAGAAGGAGAAGACGAGATACAAAGCGAGACAGTAACAGCAGAACAAGGCTGGAAACATGAATTTACATTAGATAAATATGATCAAAATGGAAATATACGTAAATATACAATAGGAGAGGAAGCAGTAAGAGAAGGAGACTTGTTATTCTATAAACAAACATCAATAGATAACGACACTCATACAATAACAAATACATTTACATTACCAGAAGGAGAAGAAGGAGAAACAAGTTTAACAGTAACGAAAGTATGGGAAGATGATAGTAACTCAAGAGATAAACGTCCAACACAAATAACAGTAAAAGTAAAGAATGGAGAAAATGTAGAACAAAGTGAAACCCTAGATGCAACTAATGCAAAATCAGACAATAATAATGAATGGACACATACATTTACAAATTTACCAAAATACGATGAAAATGGAGATGAAATACACTACACATTAGACGAAGAGGTAACAGGAGAAAATAGTATATTTTATGAGAAAGAAATTAATGATGTAACACACACAATAACAAATACATTTAGGATACCACAAGATGAAAGAGGAAAGACAAGTGTAACAGTAACGAAGGTATGGGAAGACAATAGTAACTCAAGAAATAAACGTCCAACAGAAATAACAGTAAAAGTAAAGAATGGTGCAAGTGAAGAACAAAGCGCAACACTAAATTCAACTAATGCAAAACCAGAAAATACAAATGAATGGACGCATACATTCACAGGATTACCAAAATATAATGACAATGGAGATGAAATACAATACACATTAGATGAAGAAGTAACAGGAGAAAATAGTATATTCTATAAAAAAGAAATTAATGATGTAACACATACAATAACAAATACATTTAGAATCCCAGAAGATGAAACAGGAAAGACAAGCTTAACGGTAACAAAAGAATGGGTAGATAATAACAATACAAGAAATAAACGTCCAACAGAAATTACTCTAAAAGTAATGAAAGATGGAGAAAGTGGAGCAAAAGTTGAAGTAGCAAGTGAGAAAGTAACAGCAAGTAAAGCAAATCCAGCAAATACAAATGAATGGACGCATACATTTACAGGACTACAAAAATACAATGATAATGGAGATGAAATAGAATATACGGTAGACGAAGAGATAACAGAAGAAAATGGTATATTCTATGAGAAAGAAATTAATGATGTAACACACACAATAACAAATACATTTAGAATTCCACAAGATGAAAGAGGAAAGACAAGTCTAACAGTGACAAAAGTATGGGCAGATAATGAAGATAGAGCAGGAAAACGTCCAAGTGAAATAACAATAAAAGTATTAAAAGATGGAGAAAGTGACGAAAAAGAAGAAGTAACAAGAGCACAAGTAACTTCAAGAGAAATAGGAGACAACGAAAATGAATGGAAACATACATTTACAGATCTACAAAAATATGATGACAATGGAGACATAATAGAATACACTGTAGACGAAGAGATAACAGATCCAAATGGTATATTCTACGAAAAAGCAATAGTTGGAAACACAATAACAAATAGATTTAGAATTCCAGAAGGAGAAGAAGGAAAGACAAGCTTAACAGTAACAAAAGAATGGGTAGATACAGAAGGACAAAGAGCTAAGAGACCAAGTAGTGTAATACTAAAGGTATTAGAAGGTGGTAGAGAAGTAGAAACATATACAGCAAGTGCAAAAGACTCAGTAGAAGGAAATGAAAATAAATGGCAACATACATTTAAATTAGACAAATATGATGAAAATGGAAACATAAAGACATACACAATAGATGAACAAGCAGTAGAAGATGATGACTTGTACTTCTATGAGAAATCAATTGATGAAAGAACACATACAATAACAAACACATTCAAAATACCAGAAGTAGATAAGAAGGTAAATCTAACAGTAACAAAAGAGTGGAAAGATACAGAAGCACAAAGAGCAAAGAGACCAAGTAGTGTAATATTAAAGGTATTAGAAGATAGCAATGAAGTAGCAAGATATGAAGTAAGCGAAGCTAATGCAGTAGCAGGAGACACAAATAAATGGCAACACACATTTGAGTTAGATAGATATGACGAAAATGGAAATGAAAAACAATATACAATAGACGAGGAAGAAAAAAATACCGGAGAATTACAATTCTATAGCAAGTCTATAAATGAAGAAACACGTACAATAACAAATACATTCACAACATCAACAGAGAAGAAACAAATAACAGTAACAAAACAGTGGGTAGATACTCTAGAACAACAAAATAAGAGACCAGAAAGCATAGAATTACAAATACTAAAAGACGGATCAGTAGTAGAAAAACAAACAGTAACAGCAGAGGATAACTGGCAACACACATTCAGTGTAGACAAATATGATGAAAATGGAAATGAAATCAACTATACAGTAGGAGAAAAGGCAGTAAGAGAAGGAGACTTGTTATTCTACAAACAAACATCAGTAAATAATGAAACATATACAATAACAAACACATTCACATTACCAGAAGGAGAGGCAGGAAAGACAAGCCTAACAGTAACAAAAGTATGGTCTGATAATGGAGATGAAGCAGGAGATCGTCCGAGCGAAATAATGCTAAAAGTGTTAAAAGACGGAGATAGTGGAGAAAAACAAGTAGTAGCAAGTGCAAAAGTAACTGCAAGTGAAGCAAATCCAGCAGATACAAATGAATGGAAACATACATTTACAGGATTAGAAAAGTACGATAAAAATGGAGACATAATAGAATATACAATAGACGAGGAAGAAGTAAATGTAAATGATTTAGCAGATTACAAAAAATCAATAGATGAAGATACAAAAACAATAACAAACACATATATAGACAAGAGAACAAATGTAATAGTACATCACTATATCTATGACAGAGAAGAAGGAGAAACAGAAGAAAGACTAGTACCAGACATCGAGATAAAAGGAAAAATAGGAGATGAATATACAACAAGACCTGCAAGTAATATTCCTGCAAATTATAGATGTATAGAAGAACATCCAGAAGGATATACAGGAAACATGGAAGAAGAGACAATAGAGGTAAAATACTACTATGAGTTAATAGAACCAACAATCGAAGGAGAAATAGAGAAGACAGCAAATACAAATATAATAGATGAAGAAAGAATGCCAGTATTAACAAAAGAAAGAGGAGAAGTAATATATAACTTAAAATACAAAGTAGAAATCAAAGACTATATAGGAAAAGCGAGAGTAGAAATAGTAGACAAGTTACCAGCAGGAATAGACACAGGCAAATCAGACTTAGCAGGAGGAATATACAGTGAAAGCGACCATACAATAAGATGGATAGAAATAATAAATGATGTAGACACATTTACAAGTGGAAAACCATACACAAAAGAAATAACAAAACAAATAAAAGTAGTATATAAAGATCAAAATCCAGTAGAAGACTTAGTAAATGTAGTAGAAGGAAGAACGACAGTATATTATCCAGAAGACTATTTAGAAAAAGGCGGAGAAGAGTTAAAAGAGGAAGTAGAAGAAGCAAGAGCAATAGTAAAACAAGATTACAAAGTAAACTTCAAGATAGTAAAGGTATGGGAAGATAATGGAAATGCAAAAGGAAAAAGACCAGAAAGTGTAACAGTTGAAATTAAGGTAAAAGACGGAGAAGAAGCATTTACAAAAGAATTAAACCAAAGAAGTAACTGGACATATGAAGAAGTAAAATTACCAAAATATACAGCAACAGGAGAAGAAATAGAATATGAAGTAACAGAGAAAGGAACAGAAGAAGGAAACTTAAGATACTACGATGTAAATATAGAAAAAGCAGAAACAGAAGAAGGATACATATACACAATAACGAACACATATAAGTTATCACAGGCAGATCTAAACACAAGAGTAACAAAGACAGGAACAAAGGAAATAAAAGAAAAAGATCAAGAGATAAAATACACAGTAAACTTCCAAACAGAGATAAAAGACTACGAAGGAGACGGAAAGATAAAACTAGTAGACACATTACCATATAGAATAGACGAAAGTAAATCAAACTTAGCAGGAGGAGTATATGATAGTGCAAGAAAGACAATAACATGGGAGATAGACATAACAGGAATAAATACAATAGAAGGAAAGACAGGAAACGGAGTAGGAAGTATAATAAATGGAGTATATGTAATAGACATAACAAAAGAAATAACATTAGTATATATGGACATCGAATTAGAAGAAGAGAAAGTTACAAATAAAGTAAAAGGAACAGTAGAATTATATGAAACAGAACAGAGAGATGAGGCAGAAGCAAGCTTTGACACAGACTTAAAAGTAGAAGGAAAAGTAGTAGTAAAATACTTTGATATAGACACAGGAGAAGAAATAATAGATCCAGAAACAGGAAATACATATGAATATGAGATAAAAGGAAAGATAGGAAACCAATATACAACAGAGAAGAAAGATTTAAAAGGATATGAGTATGTAGAAACAGTAGGAGATGACACAGGAACAATAAAAGAAGGAGAGCAAGAAGTAGATTACTATTACAGGACACTACCAGATGGAGAAGTAACAGTCAAATACGTAGATGAAGAAACAGGGGAAGAGATAACATATACAGAGGAAAATGCAGAAGGAGAAATAGAGCATAAAGAGTATGGATATGAAATAAAAGAACAAATAGGAACAGAATATGAGACAGAGAAGAAAGAGATACCATACTATGTATATGTAAAAGACAGCGGAAATACAAAAGGAGAAATAGAAAGAGAAAGAAAGACAGTAACATACTATTATAGAAAGATGATATTTGATTTATCAGTAAATAAAACATTGATAGGAGTAACATTAAATGGAAAAGAGATAGGAATATCAAATAATCAACTAATGAAAGTAGAAATAAAATCAGCCGAGATAGGAACAGCAGAGGTAATAGCAAACTACAACATAAGAGTAAGAAACGAAGGAGAAATAGCAGGAAAAACAAAAGTAATAGAGAAAATACCAGAGGGATTTGAAGTAGTTGCAATACCAGAGAACTGGAAAGTAAATGCAGATGGTACATTAACAGCAGAAGTAGAATTAGAAGTAGGAGAGACAAAAGATTTACCAGTAACATTAAGATGGATAAGAGGAGAAGAGAACCTAGGAGCAATAACAAATAGAGCAGAATTAATAGGAGTAGACAACATAGCAGGATATGAAGAAAAAGACAAAGAAAATAATGTATCAGAAGCAGTAATGATAGTAAGCATAAAGACAGGCTGGAAAGTAAGCATAATGATAATAGGAATAATAGTAATGTCAATGGCAATAACAGGATATGTAATAATAGCAACACTACGTAGAACAGGAAAAGGACCAGACATAAAGAATATAAAATTCTTAAATAAATAAAAATAATGTAGGGACGTACAAAGCGAGAAAAGGGTAGACATTAGAATGTACTTTTGTAGGGGCGAGCATTGCTCGCCCGCATTTCTTCGAAGGATTACCCTAAAAACATTTTAATAAAATATTAT
This sequence comes from uncultured Clostridia bacterium, assembly GCA_947626025.1. Lineage (GTDB taxonomy): Bacteria > Bacillota > Clostridia > TANB77 > CAG-508 > CAKPSH01. The sequence goes on along the minus strand of CANQQQ010000030.1, from coordinate 10,875 downwards.
AAAAAATATAACAACTAATAGAAAAAAACATACAAGAAATAAATTGCACAAAGAAAAAAGATAAACGGGCGGCCAATGGCCGCCCCTACACGGATCAAAAATATTTAGATTTATACTAAAATATTAAATTTTGATTTTCTTAAAATATAGAGAAAAGAGAAAGAAAATGTAAATGTAGGGGCGAGCATTGCTCGCCCGCATTTCTTCGAAGGACTACCCTAAAAACATTTTAATAAAATATTATAAAAAATATAACAACTAATAGAAAAAACATACAAGAAATAAATTGCACGAAGAAAAAAATACACGGGCGGCCAATGGCCGCCCCTACAAGGATCAAAAATATTTAAATTTATACTAAAATATTAAATTTTATTTTTTTAAAATATTGAGGAAAAAGAAAAAATAAATGTAGATGCAGTTATGACGAAAAAAGGTAGACATTAGAATATATTTCTGTAGGGGCGGCCATTGGCCGCCCGCGAATAAAGAATTAAAATACATTTTAATTCTTTATTCTATACATCACCTGTCCGCATTTCTTCGAAGAACTACCCTATGAATATTAAAAATAAAATACTATAATTAGAATATAACAATTGAGGATAATATAAATATATGAAAAACAATTTAAACGTAAAGGAAGAAATAAACTGACGTGCAATTTATGCACGTCAGTTTATTTCTTATTTTTTTCAGTAGGAATCACAATATTTTTCTTGTTTTCTGAATCCTCAACTTTTTTATTTACATTTATATGACTATATACAGGTGATATCTCTAAATTACCGTCACCTTTTACAATTTCATAATCTTTTTTATCGTTTTCCATAAAAACCCCCATAAAATATTACTAATCAAATCTTAACATAAATTGAGATAAAACACAAGGAAAAGGAGAAAAATAATTGAAAAATTTATATAACTATGATAGAATAATGAAAATCATTAAAAATATTATTTACTGAGAGGTGAAAGAAAGCGTGAAACAAGAAAAATCATGTGGAGCGATAATATTAAAAGAGCAAGATAAAGATTTAAAAGTGCTATTAGTAAAACATAATAAAGGACACTGGGCTTTTGCAAAAGGTCATGTTGAAGGAAATGAAACAGAAGAGCAAACAGCATTAAGAGAAATTAAAGAGGAAACTAGTTTAGATGTTAAGTTAGATACTAAATTTAGAACGACAGTAACATATTCTCCTATGGAGGGAGTAGAAAAAGAAGTAGTTTATTTTTTGGCATATAAACTGGGAGGAAATGAAAAACCTCAATTAGAAGAAATAGCAGAAATGAAATGGTTAAATTTAGAAGATGCAATGAATAAAGTAACATACGAAAGAGACAAAGAAATATTACAGAAGGTAGAAAAATACCTAAACAATAATTTGTAAAGAAAGGGTGATTATAATGTTAAAAGAAAAGTTAATGGATGACTTAAAGGAGGCTATGAGAGAGAAGAACACTAATAAAAAGAATGCAATTCAAATGGTAAGAACTGCAATATTGCAAATAGAAAAAGATAAAGGAATAGAAGTTGAAGATGCAAAAATATTAGAGATAATAGCTAAAGAAGTTAAAACTAGAAAAGACTCAATAATAGAATTTGAAAAAGGTGGAAGAGAAGATTTAATAAATCAAGTTAAAGAAGAGATAGAAACACTTTCAGTGTATCTTCCAAAACAGTTATCAGTAGATGAGATTAAAGAAAAGGTATCTGCTATAATATTAAGAATAGGTGCTACTTCAATGAAAGACATGGGAGCAGTTATGAAAGAAGCAAAAGCAGAAATTGGGACATCTGCAGATGGAAAGACAATTAATGAAGTTGTAAAGGAATTATTAGGATAGTAGAAAGAGAGGAATGAAAATTAATATGGAAAGAAAAAGAGGATTTGAGATAGCAAAAGGATTTGAAGACAAGAACATAAATTTACCAGTGAGAAAGACTAAGTATTCAGCAGGATATGATATCGAAGCAGCAGAAGATTGTGTAATACCACCATTTAAAAGAGGTGATAAGCCATTTTTAGTAAAAACAGGATTAAAAGCATATATGCAAGATGACGAGTACTTGAAACTTTGCAATAGAAGTTCTAATCCAGGAAAAAGAGGACTAATTTTATCAAATAGTATAGGAGTTGTAGATGCAGATTATTATGGAAATCCAGATAATGATGGACATATCATGTTTGCGTTTTACAATATAAAAGATGAAGATACAGTAATCAAAAAGGGAGATTGTATCGGACAGGCAATATTTGAGAAATTCTTAATAGCTGATAATGATAATGCAGATGGTGAAAGAACAGGAGGATTTGGTTCAACAAGTAAATAAATGAAATAGGTGTATGGACGAACAATGTGCGACCATACACCTATTTTTACGAGCAATGCTTGGAAATTTGTGCCGTGTAGGGGCGGCCATTGGCCGCCCGCGAATAAAGAATTAAAATACATTTTAATTCTTTATTCTATACATCGCCCGCCCGCATTTCTTCGAATGCTATCTAAAAAATGTTTTAATAAAACATTTTAATATTGTTTCTATTAGAAATGTTTACAATCTTGATTTCCGTAGAAAATACGACAAAATATAACATAAAAGTAATACAAATTTAACAATAAAAAAATAAAAATATATAGAATGACTTTCCGTAACGAAAAAACGCGAAATCCATTGTTTTTTGGTAAATTTAGGAATTTACACTAATAACTCTAATTATTATAATAAGAAAAGAAATATATATTTATATTATTTAGTTGGAGGAAGATTCTTATGGAACCAAACAAAGGAAAAAGCAAAAAGCTAAGGAGAATGTCAATATTAAAGCTAAAAATAGTAGTTACAGTATTAATTGTACTTACTGCTATTATTGCAGTATTGAACCTGCCAAAGATAAATGAAATAGGAAAGGTAGATAATGGAATAGATGTAGAAGATCCAGAAGCAGAAGTTACTCATCTAGATACTGCACCAGAAGGATATACACCAATAACAAATGCTCAAGGATTGAGAGATATGAACAATAATCTATCTGGAAAGTACATCCTAATGAATGATATAGATATGACAGGTGAGGCTTGGACAATAATTGGACAAACTTCAAGTTCAGCTTTTAAAGGAATCTTTGATGGAAATAACTATACTATAAGCAATTTAAATATAGAATCAGGAAACCAATATGTAGGAATATTTGGTTATATTAATGGTGGAAGTGTGAAAAACCTAAAGATAGAAAGTATCAATGTAAATGCAACAAATGCAACAAATGCAGATAGATTATATGTAGCAGGATTATCTGGATATACATCGTCAGCTACAATAGATAATGTAGAGTTAATAGGAAACAATATTATATCAAACAATCAAACTCGTCCTTCTGAATATATGGGGATAGGTGGAATAATTGGTTGGCAAATGGAAGGAACTGTAAAAAATGTTAGTGTAACAGAGAGTATAATAGTGAATGAAACAACAGATTCAGTAATGGCATATGTAGGAGGAATAGTAGGTTATTCATTATGTTCAACTAAAGGAGTAAACAATGTAGAAAAAACATATGCAGATGTAAACATATTAAGTAATAAAACAAGTGTATCAATTGGAGGAATAACAGGTTATACAACAGGAATAGTAATATCACAATGTTATTCCAGAGGAAATGTAACAGGAATAACATCAGGCTGGGTAGGAGGTATCATAGGAAATGCAAGTTCAGCAGAGATAAATAATTCGTATTCTAACTTAAATCTTAAATCAGATAACGAAAGTTTCAATTTTGGGGGAATATGTGGATTAGCAAATGGGACAACTATAACTAATACATATTCAGCAGTGAAATTAGAAGGTGAAATTGTTAGTAAAAATGATAACATAGGAGGAATAGCTGGATGTGCTCAAAAAGAATCTACTATTTCAAGTAGCTATTGGTCACCAGAGTTAATAGGAGATAATCCATATTTAAATGCAGACGGAACAAAAGTATACACAAAAACATTATTTAACAAAAATAGATTTGAAAATTGGGACTTTGAAAATATATGGGATATAAAACAAGGTGAAGACGGTAATAGCATGCCATATCTAAGAAATATTCATACACAAGAAATTTTTATGGAAGAAGATTTTGAATATAAAGATATTAAGGGATTGGGAACAGCAGAAGATCCATATATGATAGATACAACAGAAAAATTTAAAGATATAGAGTTATTTTTAGATCAGAATGATATATATTTTAAATTAGAGAAAGATATAAATTTCGCAGGAATAGAAAGTTTTAAACCAATAGGAGAAATCAACAGTATGCATACTGTATTCACAGGACATTTAGATGGTGATGGACATAAAATACAGAATATAAATATAGAATCAGGAAATCAATATGTAGGACTATTTTGGCGTATTGATGGTGGAAATATAAATAATCTAAAAGTAGAAAATATAAATGTAAAGTCAACGTCAACGTCTAAACCTTCATATGTAGGAGGGTTAGCAGGATACACATATGTAGCTACGATAGAAAATGTACAATTTATAGGAACAAATAATATTACTAATAATCAAGTAGATCAATTGTATGAAGGAGGACTAATAGGTTATCAAGACGGAGGGACGACAATTAATGTAGCATTTGAAGGAAAAATAACAGCAAATTCTGTAAATGGTTGGATAGGAGGAATTGTAGGATGTGTAAAAAACTGGTATGCAACTGAAATGCCAGAAAGTAAAATAGAGAAAGCATATGCAAATATAGATATAATGGTAAATACAACAAAGACTACACAAGTGGGAGGAATAGTAGGCTATTCGAATGTTATTAAATCTACAAATCAAGTTTATAATGTTATTAGCCAAACGTATTCAAGAGGAAATATTATATTAGGAAATGGAGTATATGAAGATACCTCGGATGAAGCTACTCATCTGGGAGGAATAGTAGGCTCAGGGGGAGAATATACAAATATAACAAATTCATATTCTAGCTTAAATATGGTAGGGAATAGTACTGAATTAGTTCTTAAGTATTCAAACACTAAATTAGGAGGAATAGTAGGTGCAGGTGGAAGTAGTTGCAATGTGACGAACACATATTCAGTAGGGAAAATAGAAGGGACATTTTCAACAAATAAAATTGCAGGAATCACAGAAAGCGAAAGTATAGCAATTGTTTCAGATAGTTATTGGTCGCCTGAATTGTCACAAGGTACTATAAGTTCAAAGGGGACACAAGTATCTGAAGAAGATATGTTAAAACAAAGTACGTATAAAAATTGGGATTTTGACAATATTTGGGGAATAGATGAAGGAAAAACAACGCCATATTTGTTAAGTATAGGAAAGGATTTAGGAGTAGCATATCAAGGTAAAGTAAAATATAAGGTAGAACACTGGGTACAAGCTGAAGAACCTCCAAGAGGATATATAGAAATTAGAACTCCTGAAGAATTGCAAAATATACAAGACAATTTAGATGGTAACTATATTCTTATGAATGATATAGATATGAATGGTAAAGAATGGACAGTAATTGGGACGAGTGCAAGTCAAGCTTTCCGAGGAATATTAGATGGAAATAATCATACAATAAAAAATTTAAAAGTTTATGATGCTAAGCCTACCAGGTGGAATACAAGGCATGGAATGTTCGGATATATAAATGGTGGAACAGTAAAGAATCTAAAATTTGAAAACTTAATTGTAAAATTAGACAAAGACGATGTTGATCAGCAGTCACGATGTATTGGAGGAATTGCTGGAGAAGCAGAAAATGCGGAAATAAAGAATGTAACTATTAAATCTGGGCAAATAAGCATTTCGAACGTAATATGTTCTCTTCAATTTGGTGGAATAGTGGGTAGATGTACTAATACTAGGATAGAAAACACGATTTTCAATGGTAACATAACTACAGACAGCAAGAGTGGTAACAGAGAAACATTTACAGCAGGAGGAATTGCAGGGGGTATTTATGAACAAACAGAGATAAATAAATGTAAATATAAAGGAGAAATTTCAGCTTGCTCAAACCGTACTGTTCGCGTAGGTGGAATAGCTGGGTATAGTGGTGATATCAAGGTTAATGATTGTTATGTAGTTAGTAATAAAATTTATGGACAGATCAATTCTAGCTATCATAGCAACGGATGTGTTGAAGCAGGAGGGATAGTTGGAAAATTTAACGAAGGAAGTAGTATAAAAAATACTTATATGCAAGGAACTGTTAGTGGTAGAACGCCGATTAGCACACAATATGAAATTGACTGCTCTGCAGGTGAAATAGTTGGAAAGAACTCAGGAGGAACGATTACAAATGTTTATTATTTAGCAACTGTGACATCAGTTGGAAGTACGACTAAATATGGTACACAACTAAAGTATACTGATCCACCACAAATATATCAGCAGAGTGTATTTGTTGGATTTGATTTTGATACTATATGGGATATAGAAGAAGGAAGAAAAGCACCATATTTTAAATATGAAAATGGATTTGATGGCTATATTTTGAAAGAAACAGAAATATTAAAAGGAGAAATGAATACAACAGTAACTGCAACACCTAAAGACTATGATGGATATGTATTAAATAAAAATGTAGAATGGACAAAAGAATCAGGAGAAGTATTAGATGATGATAGCTTAGTTTTACGATTATTCTACGACTATGGAGAAAAACAATATCCATATAAAGTAGAACATTATTTAGAAGATGATACAGTAGAAGAAAGTGATACATTCCCAGACTATAAACTACAAGATACAGACGAATTAGAAGGAGGGTCAGGTGCATCAGTAAAAGCAAATCCAAATACCTATGATGGATACATATTAAATAAAAAGGTACAATGGACAAGAGAAACAGGAGAAGTAGCAGAAGATGGAAGTTTAGTATTAAGATTATTCTATGATAAATTGGTAGAAAATACCTTTAATATTAACATATCAAATACAAATCCAGAAAATAGCAAAGGAATAGAAAGTACAAAATATGATGTAACAGTAGAATATATAGATGACACAACACAAGCCTACATAGATCAAACAACAGATGCAAGCGGAAATATCAATATAGAAAATGTTCCGGGAAAGAACACAATGATGGTATATTTTGACCAAAAAGAAATAGGAGCAGAATATGTAGGAAGTAAAAAATTAGAATACATAGAAATAAGAGTAAATAGCGAAACACAAGCAATAGAATTAACAGGAGTAAAATCATCAGGAATAACTGCAAGAATAGAAGATAATACATTATATATAATACAAGAAAACCATACAATAAAGTATGAAAACAAGCTAAGAATAAATGCAGTAGACAGTGTAGAAAGAGATATAGGCTTAGGAGAAATTAGTTATGAAGTAATATTACCAGATGGAAATATAGAAAGTTTAGTAACAAACGAAGAAGGAATAGCAGAGATAGAAAACTTATCAGCACCAGGAGAAGGAGAATACCTATATCAAATAATACAATTAAACACAATAAATGGATATAAAGAAATTCTAAATGTTATGCAGATAGGTATAACGTTTAATGAGCATGGAATAATTACAGAAGCGGAAGGAATAACAGACGAAGTAAAGAATAATGTAACAATCGAAAGAGAAATACAAGAAGGAACAGAAGAAGTAATAGCAAATATAACAATACCACAAGAAAGAACAGAAGGCGGAACAGGAATATTAGGAGATTATAGCCTAAAGATAATAGAACATGACTTAGATACAGAAGATGAATTTGTAGAAGGAGTAAAATATAAAGTAACGCAAAAGGCAAAGACAGGAGAACAATCAAACACATCAACAACGACAAAGACGACAGGAGAAACAGGAGAAGCAATATTCCAAGTATCAGAAGGAGAAGAAGTAACATTAAAAATAAAGAGAGCATCAGTACCAAGTGAATATAAACTATTAAAAGAAGAAATAACAGTAGAAATACAAAAAAGTGCAGAAGGTCAATATGAATTAAAAGAAGAAGTGCCAGGAGTAAGTATAGACGATGCAACAAAGACAATAACAGTAGATAGAAACATATATAAAACAATATCAACAAATAATGAAGCAATAGGAAGAGCAAACAATACAATATATATAACAAAAGTAGATCAATATTTACGTCCATTACAAGGAGTAACATTACAATTAAGAGAAGAGAAATCAAGCAAGAGTTGGGATTTAACAACAGATGATAATGGATTAGCAAGAATAAATACAGGAGAACTATTAAATCAAATACCAGAACAATTAATAGAAGAAGAAGGAATGTTAAAATTCTGGATAACAGAAAAAAATGTACCAGAAGGATATGAAAATATAGATGAAGACATAGGATTTGAGGTATATTATGAATATACACCAGAAGGAATACTAGAAGTAAGCTATATGAATGTATTAGATGGATTAAGCTATTATCATATAGTAAATCAAGAATATGACCAATATGAAACAGAAGAATATATGCAAGTAGATATAAGAATGAAAGTAATAAATAACTATGCATCAAAAATCAACCTAAATAGCTTACAAATAGAAAAAGTAGATAGTGAAGAAGAGCAAACAAAATTAGCAAATGCAACATTTGAAGTAACATTAATAAAACCAGCCGGAAAGATGAGAACGATTGAAACAACAGGAAAAAATGGCGAGATAAATATAGAAAACCTATACTTCCCAGAAGGAAAAACGACAGTAGAAATAATAGAAAAATCAGCACCATCAGGCTATGTATTAGATGATACACCAATATATATTGATGTAACAAATACAGGTGGAGAGCTAACAGTAGAAGGAGCGACATTAGAAGAAGACGGAAAAATTACATTAAAAGTAGAAAACACAAAGAAGGAAAGAGAATCAGCATATAATGTAGTAATAGAAAAGAGAGACAAAAATACATTAGAACTAATAGAAAGAACAGGAACATTTAATGTAAAAGTAACAAAAGGAAGTCGAGTTACAGAATATAGTACAGCGACAGTAGAAGGAAGAGCGACACTAAATGGATTAAACGGAAAAGGAAGCATAAAATTAGAAATACAAGAAAAAGTAGCACCATATGGATACAATCTAAATGGAGAAATAAAGACATTATATATAACAAAAGAAAACCTAGAAAGTGGAATATCATTAGACACAGAAAAAACAACAGACACAGAAGATATAACAGTAGAAGGAAATACAATAAAAGTAATAATATATGATGAAGAAAAAGTAATAACACCAGAATTAGTAATAAAGAAAGTAGACAGTGATGCAACATACTTAGGAGTATCAGGTGCAAAAATAAGAATAACAATGCCAAATGATAAACAGATAATATCAACAACAACATCATCAGGATATATAAACTTAATGTTAAATGAAGGAATAAGCGGAACATATACAATAGAAGAAATACAAGCACCAACAGATTATAATTTAACCAAAAAAGTAGCATTAAATATACAATTTGGAGACGACAAAAATATAACATCATGTACAGTAGAACAAGATTTAGGAGAAGAATATGCGAAGACAGTTATAAATAAAACAGTAAGCGACAAGAAAGTAACAGTAACAATAGGAGACGAAAAAATAAATAAATACGGATTATATACACTAAAAATATTTAAAGTAAGTAACTTAGACAGATATGAGAAACTAGATGAAGCAGTATTAAACATAGGAATAAGACAACAATATGGACAAAACTATTATTTAACAAAAACAACAGAATATGGAAGAGGATTATATATAAACTCATTATCAGGAGCAGGAGAAATAGACATAGCAATAGACGAGATACAAGCACCAAGAGGATATTACAGAAGATCAGGAACAATGAATGCAACAATAGTAAAAGACAAAGAAACAGGGCAAATGACATTAAAAAATGACTCATTATTAAACTTAGAAAAAAATGATATATCAATAAATAACACAACAAAGACAATAACAATAACAATAGAAGATCAAGTAAAAGAATTCACACACAGAGTAACAGAAGGTGGAGAAATAGATTCAACAACACCACCATCAGGAAAGACATATAGTAGTATAATAGTAGAAAATGAAGATATAGATTATCATGCAATAAAAATAGAAGGAACAAAATTTGAAATACATCATGACAGTAGTTATGTGTCACAAGGAACAACAAACTATAATGGATTAACAACAATATCATTAGGAAATACAGAATACTTCACAACAGAACGATATGTAATAAAGAACGTAAAAATGACAGCAAGTAGGTATATAAGAAATGATGATGTAACCTTAGAAATAACATATGACTCAAGCGGAAAAATGCAAACAGCACAGATAATATCAGGAGAAGAAGACTTATTAGGAAGAGTTGTAGCAGAAATAGATAATAGTGTAAACTATGTAGGAAGAAACATCATAAAAGTAAAAATAAGATGTGATAGAGCAACAGGAACAGGCTCAGGAGGATATATACCAGGAAGCACAACAACACCAGATGTATCAGGAAAAGGAGAAAGTTTCCCAGGAACAACAACTCCAGGAGGATCTGGCGGATCAGGAGGCTCAGGAGGTTCAGGTTCAGGAGGATCAGGCTGGTCAGGAAGCAGCCCAGTAAGACCAAAATACACAGCAGAAGACTTACCAGAATTTGCATTCATAGTAGAAAAGGTCAATAAACACAATGAGAAGATAAAAGTAGCAAACGCAGAATATACAATAAATATCACAAATGAAGATACAAGTGAGGCAATAACAGTAAAAGATAAAACAAATAGTGCAGGAAAGATAACATTATCAAACTTAATAGGATTTGGAAACTTTAAAATAACAATAGCAGAAACTGAGAATCCAGAAGGATATTATTTAGACGAACACGTAAAAACAATACGTGTTAATAG
>CANQQQ010000029.1 GCA_947626025.1 uncultured Clostridia bacterium | reverse complement strand
AGAGCAGGATAACAGTACCAGTAGTAGTAACAGCAATAGATGGAACAACAGATACATTTAATATAATCTTAATAAGATTATCAGACGATGCAAGTATGGGAAAAATAGTAGTAAATGATACAGTAGTAGAAAACGAAGGAAATGTATATACATACTACATGCCAAAGGATGAATACAATGCAGATGTAAACATATATGCAAATGACAAAAATGCGATAATCGAAGTAGAAGGATATTTAGATGTAGGACATTTACAATTTGATGAACCATTTGAAGAAGACACAATAAAGATAGAAAAGCAAATAAAAGTAACATCACAAGATGGAAGTAATGAGGAAATCTACACATTAATATTGTATAAGAAGACACAAATAATGGGAGCAATAATAACAGAGAACTATGAGCAAAAATACATGGCAAAAGTAAAATTATACAAGAGAAAGAAAAAAGAAGAAGACCCATTAGGAGGAGAAGTAGTAGAAGACACAGGAGAAACAATAACAGGAGATATGACAGAAGAAATACCACGAGATGAAGAAACACAAGAAGTAGAGGAAGAACTAATACTAGATAGAGAAATAGAAACAGGAGAAGACGGAAAATTTGTATTAGAAATAACAGAAGTAGGCTCATATGATGTAGTAATAGAAAAGCCAGGATATTTAAGTTATACATTAGCAAAGATAGAGATAACACCAGGACTAATAGTAGAAATACAAGAACACAAATTAATAGCAGGAGAAGAAATAGAAGATGAAGAAATCGAAATAGGAGACTTAGTAGAATTAAATGCAAACTTAGGAGTAGAAATTACAGAAGAAAATAAAGAAGAAAAAGGAAGGTATGACTTAAATGAAGACGGAACAATAGACATGACAGACAGAACTATATTAAAGAAAAACTATGGAAAAAAAGCAGAATATGAAGAATGGGTAGATCCAAATGCTATAAATTCTACAGAAAACGAAGAGGATGAATAAAAAATGTAGGGCGGTCAGTGCTTGGAAATTCTGCGATGTAGGGGCGGTCAGAGCGAGGAAAAGAATTAAAAACAAAATACATTTTGTTTTTGATTCTTTTACGAACAGTGCTTGAAAATTCTGCGGTGTAGGGGCAGGCCATTGGCCGCCCGGAAAGAGCACATCGTGCTCTTTCACTCGTTAAATTAAAATTTGACAATAACAAAATCTAAGAGAAAAATATATAAAATCGCATTGATTTTGTATATAAAACGTGATACAATACATATAATAGAGTATAGGAGGTATTTATTATGGCAAAAACAGATACTTTGCATATAAGAGTAGAACCTAGTGTTAAACAAAAAGCAGAGGCAACATTAAATGATTTAGGATTATCCATTACTGATGCTATTAATGTATTTTTAAAGCAAGTTATATTAAATGATGGTATACCTTTTGAAATTAGAAAGCCTAAATATAATAAAGATACAATACAAGCAATGGAAGACACAAAAAACGGTGTAAATTTAAGCAAGACTTTTGATAATGCAGATGAAATGTTTAAGGAGTTGGATAAATAGTGCTAAAAATAAGATATAGTAATCAATTTAAAAAGGATTATAAATTAATGCAAAAAAGAGGGTGTGACATTAATAAATTAAAACATGTAATTCAATTATTAATTGAAGAAAAGCCTCTACCTGCCCAATATAGGGATCACTATTTAACAGGTAACTATAAACGGATTTAGAGAATGTCACATTGAGCCTGACTGGATTTTAATTTATATTATTGAAAAGGATAAGATAACATTAACTGTTTCTAGAACAGGTTCTCATTCTGATTTATTGTAGAATTCTATATAAAATGAAATATATTTTAATTGTTTATTCTATACACCATCCACCCGAAATGCTTAAAGCAATACCTAAAATATAATATAAAAAATCGGAATTTCCGTAAGGAAATTCTGATTTTTTTAATATGTATGTAACAAAAAAGATAAGAAAATTTAACATAAAAATACGGCAGTGGTAAATTGACCTTCCGCAAAGCCATAGAAGACGCCAGAAAATTGTCAAAATTTGTCGTATTGAAATGGAATATAAAATAGTTTAACATTAAATTGTAGGGGTCGGCCATTGGCCGCCCGCAAAAAATCTTTAAATTTACTGATTATATAAAAGAAAGGAATACGAGAAATGAAAAACGCTAGAACCGTTGATATTGTAACACACACACACACACACACACACACACACACACACAATACTTATAGAAGACAATAAATTTTCATATAAATAGATTTTAGGGACACGACTTTGTTGTGCCCTTATTTTGCGTATTTAGGTGCGAAAAATAAGCTACGTTTTGTGTCGGTAATTTTTAATAAAACGTAATGTGCAAGATAATAACTGATACCACAATATAATAAATTAATAAATTTACAGAATGCTAAAACTCAATTTCGAACAATTTGTAAAGAATAAAATTACAGCGCCCTCTCGACACGCTCGAGATTCCCTATAATTTTATTCTTAACAAATTGTAACTTCAACATCGTTTAAAGCATTCCTCAATTGATTAATTTATTATATTGCTTATAAATGAACAACATAAGAAAGGGAGGGCAAATTATGAATTACAGCAAAAAATTGAAAGAAAAACAAAAGAAAATACTGATAGGAGGTACACTTAGTGTACTGATAATTATAATGCTAATTTTAGTAATTAAATTAGCAGGATTTTCTACGCCAATAAATGCATTAGCGAATATAAAAAATTATATATCTAAAGTATTTTATGGAGATCAAATAAATTTGGTGGATAATAGTATTTCAAGAGAAACAACAGGAAGACTTGGAAATACAGACACAGTAACATATATATATGACGCACAAGATTTGTGTGATTTTAGAGATGACGTAAATGCAGGAAATAGCTACGAAGGAAAAACAGTATATTTAATGAACGACATAGATTTAAGTACAGTATGTGGGGAAGAATTAGGTTCATTTGACCCAATAGGAACATATGTAGATGAAGCAGGAACTGCAGTTTACTTTTCAGGAACATTTGATGGAAACGGTCATACAGTAAAAAATTTGTATATTAATATTACATCAGGAGAAGAAGTTGGAATGTTTACTACAAATTATGGTATAATTCAGAATATTATAATTGATAATATTGATATAAGCACAACTGGTTCAATTGCTTCAATGATTATAGCAGGAGGAATAAGTGCAAGAAATCGAGGAAGTATAATTAATGTTGGTATAAATAGTGGAAGTATAGTTGCTATTCATAATTATAAGGTAACCTCAGTAGATCAAAACCCTATTCGTCCACAAGTCGGTGGAGTAGCAGGTATAAATTATAGTGTTATAGATAGTTGCTATAATGGAGCAACGATTATAGCAAAACATAATGGAAATGGACATTGTGTAAATGGAGGAATAGTTGGTGCCTGTGGGACTACTGGAACAATAACAAATTGTTACAATATAGGAAAAATAGAGGGATATGGTAAATGGAATAGAACAGGTGGAATAATGGGTGAGAAAACAGCAGGAATTGTAAAAAATTGTTACAATACAGGTGACATATCAATAAATATTGATAATGTTCAAGACTATTATGGTGGATTAATTGGTTATCAGTGGTACAATGAAAATCTTAGCAATAGTTATTGTCTAAATAATGTAAAATATTCATATTATGCAAAATATAAATCAGCATTTGAAACAAAAGAATGTGTGACGGAAGACAAATTAAAGACCTACGCCTCAACCCTAGGTCCAGCTTACGAAAATGATGACTGGGGAATAAATGATGGATATCCAATTTTATGGTGGGAAGCACCAACAGTAGAATTAAATAAAAAGCAAGCATATATAAATAAAGGTGAAGGACTACAATTAAGCATTGAAGGGGTAAACTGTGCTCATCAGATAGAAGAACTACAAAATATTTCAGTTGCAGACTTTGAATGGGAGAGTTCAAATAAAGATGTAGCAACTGTTAATAGTAATGCATTAGTAACAGGAGTAAGTGAAGGATATACAACAATATATGGAAAATACAATGATGAACAAGGAAGAGAACTATATACAGAATGTACAGTATATGTAGCAGGAGAAGGACAAATAGCAACACCACAAATAGAGACAGGAGAAAACTTTACAACAATATTAAAAGCAGACGGAACAGTATGGACAATAGGAAATAATGCAAGTGGACAGTTAGGAGTAGGCGAGCAAGGAGAAGATATATTTGACGTAGGAGAAGGAACTGCAGAGGCAAAACAGGTAAAAATAAATGAAAATGATTATTTAACAAATGTAGTAAAAATAGCAGTAGGATCAAAACATGTATTAGCACTAACAAAAAATGGAGAAGTATATTCATGGGGAGATAATACATATGGACAGTTAGGTCGAACAATTGAAAATTCTGCGGACCAGAATTTAGAGGCAGAAGATACGAGTGAAAATTCTACAGAACAGGATGCACTTTATGCGATAAAGGTTTCAGGTGAAGGAGGAACAGGTACATTATCTAAAATAGTAGATATATCAGCAGGAAATCAAGGAAGTAGTGCAGTAAACGAATTTGGCTGGGTATATGCATGGGGAAATGGAACAAATGGAGAGATGGGAAATGGAACAACAACAGCAACAAATAATTTCCCAGTAAAAACAGTATTAAATACAGGAATAACAGTATCAACAGGAGCAGGGCATAATGTAGCAATAAGTCAAAGTGGAAAAGCTTTTGCATGGGGAAGAAATACAAATGGAGAATTAGGAATAGGAAGTACGGAAAATAGTACAACAGTATTAAGAATAGCAAATAAAATAACAGAGATATCAGCATCAGAACATCAAACAATATTAAAAGATATAGAGGGAAAAGTATATGGAGCAGGGTTAAATACGTCAGGACAATTAGCAACAACAGAAGCAAATACAACATCATTAGTGCAAATGACATTACCAGAAGGTGTAGGAAATATAGAACAAGCAAATGTACCAACTGTAAAATATATAAAAGCAGGAGCAACAACTACAACGATTTTACTAGATGATGGTACTATTTATTCAGTAGGAACAAATACAAACGGAGAATTAGGAAACGGAGACAATACAAATTCAAGTGAATTTGTAACAGGAATGAGAAATTGTACAGGAACATTAAATAAAACTGTAACAGATGATACTCTTCCAAAACAATTAGAAGATGTATTGATAATGGGAAGAAGTAATGGAGAAACAGAAAGCTTAAACACAGCGGTAATATTAAAAAATGGAGATATATACACAACAGGAAGTAATGAAAGTGGACAAATAGGAAATAACACAAAAATAAGTACAACATATTATGAAAGAATGGCATATGCACGTTTAGAATATGAAAATAAAACCGTAGAATTAGATAAAAATGAACAATATCAAATAGAAAGAGATAAACTAAAATATGTACAAAATGTAGAAAATGTATATGACAACCCAGAATCATTAACAGTAGGACAAAATTTAAAATATACAGTATATGATGAAACATATGCAACAGTTGATGGAAATGGAAAAATAACATCAAAGGAAGGAGTATCAGGCTCAACAAAATTAAAAATAGAAGATTTAGACAATGGATATGAAACATATATAGTAGTAATAGTATGTAAATTAGAAAATACAGATACAGTAACATATATATACGACGCGCAAGACTTAATAGAATTTAGAGACAGTGTAAATGCAGGGAATGATTATGCAGGAAAAACAGTACATGTAATGGCAGATATAGACTTAATTGATGTATGTTCACCAACAGTAGGTTCATTTGAACCAATAGGAACTTTTTCAGGAACATTTGATGGAAATTATCATAAAATAGATAATTTATATATGAATACTGATGAGTATGGATATTTAGGACTATTCACTCAAATAACTGCGAGTGGAATAATAAAAAATATCATTCTAAGTAATGTTAATATTTGCAGTGGTCAGGTTGTAGGTATGGGAGTAATTGCTGGCTATTCTGACGGAATGATATTAAATTGTGGAGTAGAAAGTGGAAATATAGTTGCATCTAAAAAAATATCAAATAATAAGGGTTACGGTATAGGAGGAATAGTAGGAGCTTCTTACAGTAGCGTAGGAGTAATAGATTCATGTTATAATAAAGCAAATATTAGTGTAACAAATGAGAAAAAATATAGTGGCAATAGCGTTTATACGGGGGGAATTGTGGGTAATTCTAGCGACATAAGAATAACTAACTGTTATAATACTGGGAATATCTATGGAGTAGGATATGTATGTTGTCTAGGTGGAATCAATGGAAATAATCTAAAAATATCAGTGGCAAACTGTTATAATATAGGAACATTTAGAATTGGAAGCTCAGTGCCATATTCGTATTTAGCAGGTATAATGGGAAGAGGAGGTAATGGTACAAGAGTAATCAATTGTTACTGTACAACTGAGAATGGCCACGCTTATTATAATGATGGTTGGAGTAATACAGGAATGGTAGCAAAAGAAACAATAAAGAGTTATGCCCCAACTCTAGGTCCAGCATTTGAAAATGATGACTGGAATATAAACGATGGATACCCAATTTTATGGTGGCAAGCACCAACAGTAGAGTTAAATAAGAAACAAGCATATATAGAAGAAGGAGAAGAAACACAATTAAATATAGTAAAAAATGATACAGTAGTAGAAATATTAGGAACAGATGTAAAAGTCCAAGACTTTGACTGGACAAGTTCAAATGAAGATATAGCTACTGTTGATAATGATGCAAAAATAATAGGATTAAAAGAAGGATATACTACAATATATGGAAAACATAGAGAAGAAAATTTATATGCAATGTGCGTAGTAAATGTAGCAAAAAAAGATGAGAAAGCAATGTCACAAATAGAGACAGGAGAAAATATAACAGCAATATTGAAACCAGATGGAACAGTATGGACAATAGGAAATAACGAAAATGGAATATTAGGAATAGGCGAACAAGGAGGAGATATATTTACAGTAGGAGAAAGAATAGCAGAGGCACAACAGGTAAAAATAGACGAGAATACATATTTGGAAAATATAGTAAAAATAGCAGTAGGCTCAAAACATATATTGGCATTAACAAAAAACGGAGAAGTATATGCATGGGGAGACAATACATATGGGCAACTGGGTCGGAGCGAGAGAAACAGTAGGAAGCGAAAGCAATTTCGGTTCTAATGTTTCGCGAGCAGCGCTTGGAAATTCTGCGGAGCAGAATTTACTGGGAGTAGATAATACAGAATTCTCAAATTATGCAACAAAAGTGTCAGGCGAAGGAGGCTCAAGTACCTTATCAAGAATAGTAGATATAAGTGCAGGAACTTATGGAAGTAGTGCGATAAATGAGTTTGGCTGGGTATATGTATGGGGAAATGGAACAAATGGAGAAATGGGAAATGGAACCACAACGACAAATAAAGCACCAGTAAAAACGACATTAAACACAGGGATATCAGTATCAACAGGAGCAGGGCACAATGTAGCATTATCACATAGTGGAAAAGTATATACATGGGGAAAAAATAATGCAGGACAGCTAGGAATAGGAAGTTTAACAAATAACACAATATTATCAAAAATAGCAGATAAGATAACAGAAATATCAGCATCAGGATGCGAAACAATAGTAAAAGATATAGATAAAAAAGTATATGGAGCAGGACTAAATACATCAGGACAATTAGGACAAGGAACGTTTGCAAACGCACAAAAATTAACACAAGTAGTTTTACCAGAAGAAGCAGTTTCTACAACAACAGAAGAAACACAAGAAATACCAGCAGAAAATCCAGTAAGATACATAAAGGCAGGAGCAGGAGGAACAACGATACAATTAAAAGATGGAAAAGTATATACAGTAGGAATAAATACAAAAGGAGAACTAGGAAATGGAGCAAATGAAAACAAAAATCAATTTGTACGAGGATTAACAAATGATAAAAAAGGAACACTACATGATCCAGAAATAGGAGAATTAGAAGGAACAATAATGATAGGAAGAAGTAGTGGAGAAAGTGCAAGTCTAAATAGAGGAACAATAAATGAAACAGGAAGAGTATATACTTCGGGAGCAAATACAAATGGACAGATAGGAAACAATACAAAAGATGATACAAACTATTTTACACCAATGGCCTATATAAGAGTAGATTATCCAGAAAAGATAGAAATGAAACAAGGAGATACAAAAGAATTAACAGAAAAAGAATTACAATACCTAGAGATCTACTTTAATATACACAAAGAAGATATAATGAAAAAGTCATTATTAGAAAAAGGAAAAATGCAAGATACAGAAATAGCAACATATAATAGTGTAACGAATCAAGCAAGAATAGAAGGAGTAAGAGTAGGAAATACAACATTAATAGTAAAAGATGAAGAAACAAAAACATTAATATACATACCAGTAAAAATATTAGCAAGAAACACAGATGGAACAGAAGTACCAGACGTAAAAACAGGGAAGAATTTCACAATAGCATTAAAAGCAGATGGAACAGTATGGAGCTTTGGAACAAATACAAATGGAGAATTAGGAGTAGGAGAGCAAAGAGTAACCAATATACCAAATAAGGTCGAAACGAGAGAAACAGTAGGAAGCGAAACCGATTTTGGTTCTAATGTTTCAGGAGATAAAATAGAGCAAATTTCCGTTGGAAATAGCCATGTAATAGCTCTAACAGAAGAAGGAAAAGTATATACATGGGGACTAAATAGTAATGGACAACTAGGAAATGGAAGCAATGTAAAAAGTAATACACCAGTAGAGATATCAATACCAAAAGCAACAGAACTAGTAAAAGTAATAAATGATACCGTAATAAAAATAATAGCAAATAAAAATACAAGTTATGCAATAACACAACAAGGAAAAGTGTATGCATGGGGAGAAGGATATACATCAACTCCAACACTTTTAGAGAAAACAATAAATACAGCAACAGGATCAGAAGAAATAGCAGGAACAACAGATGGAGTAGGTGACACAGCAGAAGAGCCAAAAGAAATAAAACTAGACTTAATAGACATATCAACAAATTATATGCTAGATGTAGAAGGAAACATATATAATAAAAATACAGACAAGAAAATAGAGATAGATGAGAAAATAAAATATATAACAGAAGGAACAAATCATACATTATTCTTAAGTGAAACAGGAAAAGGATATGGAATAGGAAAGAATACATATGGACAATTAGGAGATGGTTCAAACAATGATAGTACAGAAAATGTAACTAAAGTACAAGGAGAAAACATCCTAAAACTAGAAGCAGGAGATTGTTATACAATAGCGTTAACCAAAAAAGGAGACCTATTAGAATGGGGAATAAATAGAGCAGGACAATTAGGAAGTTCACAAGATGATGTAGAAGAAACAAACACACCAACAAAGAACACAAAAGTAGAAGCATTATTACAGAAAGTTCAAAAAGAAATAATGATAATAGATGCAGGAGGAGACCATGTAACAATAGGATTAACAGACGGAAATGTATATGCATGGGGATTAAATACAGACGGAGAACTAGGAAATGGAACAAATGATAATACATATGAACCAAAACTAGTAGGAAAGAACATAGTAGAAGCAAATATAAATAACTTAAAGATAAATGAAGAAGAGACATTTGATATAGATGGAAATACAACATACTTTAATTTATTAAAAGAAGTAGGAAATAAAGTAATATATGAAAGCAAAGATAGTGATGTAATAACAGTAAATAGAGAGACAGGAGAAGCGAAGGGAATAAAACAAGGAAAGACAATAATAGTAGCAAGAGAAGAAGGAACAGATAATATATCAGTAATACAAGTAAGAGTATTACCACAAGGAATAGAAATAGAACCAGAAGTAGCAACAAGTGGAAGTCATACAGTAACATTAAAAGTAGATGGAACAGTATGGAGTTATGGAAATAACACAAATGGGGAATTAGGAAATGGAACGACAGACTATTCAGATGAACCAGTACAAGCAGAATTCCCAGAAGAAGTAAAGATAGTACAAATAGGCGCAGGAGAAAAGTTCTCAATAGCGCTTGATAGTAATGGAAATGTATGGACATGGGGAGCAAATGATTATGGACAACTAGGATATACATCAGTAGGAAATGTAACGAAACCACAAAAGGTGGAAGGATTAAGTAATATAACCAAAATAACAGCAGGCTCATACACATGTTTAGTAATAGATGAATATAAGGACATATATGGCTGGGGATTAGACTCAAATGGAGAATTAGGAATAGGAAGTTATACAAATATAGTAAGAACACCAACAAAAGCAAAATACATAACAGACATAATAGATATAGAAGCAGGAAAGAACCATACAATAGCATTAAAGAGTACAGGAGAAGTATATGTAACAGGATTAAATATGTATGGCGTGATAGGAAACGGAAGTACAGAAGTAAAGAAAATATCACAATTTGCGAAAGTAGAAAGTATAAAAGGAATAGGAAGAATAGGAGCAACAGAATCAGGAAATATAACAGCAACAGTAGATGGAAGAGTATATACATGGGGCTTAAATATCTATGGAGAATTAGGATTAGGAGATAAAAATAATAGAAGTACTCCAGAAGAAGTACAAAACCTAAGTAATATAGTAGACATAGACGGAGGAAAGAACCATAGTATAGCATTAGACAGAAATGGAAAAGTATATTTAACAGGATCAAATAAATATGGACAATTAGGAGACGGAACAACAAATGAAAGTACAACATTTAAAATGGAAACAAGTTTAAATGATGTAATGACAGTATCAGCAGGAAATACATATACAGCAGTAGCAAAGGAAGATGGAACAGTATGGGGATTTGGAGATTATAACCATGGAGATATAACATTAAAGAGTAAGACAAATAGTCTAGTACCAATGCAAGTAGGAAATGATGCATTTGGATTAGGAGTAATAAAAGTAACAGTAAAGAAAGGAGAAACAGTAAGCCTAGCACAAAACTTAGCATATAGTTTTAACTTAATATACTTAGATCAAAATAATAGAGAAAGTATAAGTTATGAAAGCTTAAGAAATGATATAGCAACAGTAGATGGAGAAGGAATAATAGAAGGAAAAGAAGTAGGATTTACATGGGTAAAAGCGAGAGAAGAAAATGGAAAAGAACATGTAGTATATGTATATGTAATAGATGAGAATTCAAGTTATGCACCAGAAGTAGGAGGAGGAGAAGACTTTGCAGGAGTATTAAAAGGAGATGGAGCAGTATGGACATTTGGACATAACAATAATGGAGAATTAGGAATAGCATCAAACACAACAAAAGACATACCAGAGAGAACAAATACAAATGCAACATATAAAGAAATAAAGGTAGGAAATAATTTTACAGTAGAACTAAGAGAAGATGGAACAGTATGGAGTTATGGAAGAAATAATAGAGGACAGCTAGGAAGAGGAAACACAGAAAACATGTTAAGCCCAATGCAAATATCAGGAATAGAAGATATAGAACAAATAGCAGTAGGAAAAGAACATGCAGTAGCAATGGATAGTTATGGAATACTATATGGCTGGGGAAGAAATATAGAAGGACAATTAGGAACGAATAAAGCAATGATAACGACACCAGAGATAATCCCATATTCAGGAGGAACAATAAGTAGTATATGGGCAGGAGAAAATGAAACAGTAATAATAAATACAAGAGGAAAAGTATATGGATATGGAAATATACTACAAGGAGAAGTAAATGGAATAGAAAACGCAGTAAAAGTAGCAATAGGAAAAGACTATATGTTAATACTAACAACAAATGGTGATGTATATAAATACAAAGGAAATAATTTAACTCAATTAAATGGATTAAGTGAAATAGTAGACATAGACGTAAAAGGAGAAAACAATATAGCGCAAACAAAAGATGAAAGAGTATATACATGGGAAGGAAATAACGAGCCAGTACAAGACGAAAAAGAGAAAATATTTACAATAGGAGCAGGAGTAAACAATAGTTATATAATAAAAACAGACGGAACAGTATATGCAAAAGGATCAAATAGATACGGACAATTAGGAAATAGTACAAGAATAGATAGTGAAAACTTTGCACTAATAGGAGACAGAAAATTCACAATAGAGCCAGAAACAAATGTAATGCATGAAAATGATATAGAATACTTAACCCAAGAAATAAAAATGAATGAATTTAATGTATTTAATAAAAGTGTAAGAATAGCAGAAGACTATGAATGGACAAGTTCAGATAATGGAATAGTAGAAGTAACTCCAGGGGTATTAAAAGCAATAAGGGAAGGAACAGCAGAGATAAAAGTAAAAGATAAAATAACAGGAGCAGAAGTAAACTTAATAAGGGTAGTATTACCAACAGACAAAGATAGAATAGAAAGCATAAAAGTAGATAATAATGAAGCAATAATAAAAGGACAAGCAGAATACTACGTAGAGATAGAAGAAAGAGAAAATACAGGAATATTAGAAATAAGAACAAAATACAACACAGATAAAATAAGTATAGACAATGGCGATTCATGGTCATTAAATGGAACATTAAGACAGACAGTAAGTTTACCATTAGATGAAACAACAATAAACATATTAGTAGAAACAGAAAATAAAACACCAGTAGAATACACTTTAAAAGTAAAGAAAATATCAAAAGATGCAATAATAAAAGAGATAAAAGTAGATGGAGAAACAGCGACTCCAATAACAAGTACAAGATATGAAATAGTAGTACCAGAAGAAACAAACATATCAGAAATAATAGCAACAGCACATAATGAAAAAGCAGAAGTAAGTGTAAATGGAGAAGGATATGTAAAAACAGAAGCAACAGCACAAGTAAGCTATGGAACAGAAGTAAAATTAGAGATACCAATAGTAGTAAGAGCAGAAAATGGAAAAGAAATAGAATACATATTAGTAATATATAAGAAATCATCAATACTAAACTTAGAAAAAGTAACAGTAGAAGGAAAGGATGCAATAAAGACATCAGAGACAGTATATAGTGTAGTAATACCAAGAAACTTAACAAACGTACAAGTACAAGCAGAGACAATATCAGAACTAATAGGGGTATCAATAGACAATAATGAAGAACAAGCAAGAGTAAGTATAAGAAGTGTAGAAATAAAAGGAGAAGTAACAGAAGTACAAATAAGATTAACAGCGGAGATAGAAGGAGAAGAAGTATATAAAGACTACACATTAAATATTTATAAAAAAGCAGAAAGTGGAAAGATAGAATTAGTAATAGTAAATGGACAAGTAGTAGAAAGAAAACTAGATGGAACATATGAAACATACTTACCAGCAGAAACGCAAAATGCAGGAGTAACAGTAATAGCTGAAAATGTAGAAGACTATGTAAAAATAGAAGAAAATCCAGAGGCACAAACAATATCAACAGTAACAGAAAGTACAGAACAAGAAAGAAACAAATATGCAATAAAGATAATAGATAAAACAGAAGCAGTAGAACAAGAATATAAGTATTCATTATATATAAACAAGCCATCAGTAGATGCAAGATTAAAAGAGATAACAGTAACAAATGGAGAAAACACAGTAACAGCAACACAATCAACAGAAGAAGACAATGTATATGAAGTAAGAGTAAAAGATGATAGTGAGTATACAGTAACAGCAATAACAGAAAATGTAAAAGCAAAAGTAGGAATAGGAGAAGACGAGAAAGTAGAAAACATAGCAACACAAGTAGTACAAAAGACAGACAAATACATGGAAGTAAAAATAACAGTAGAAGCAGAAAGTGGAGATATAGAAGAATACAAACTAAAGATATATGTAATGTCAGGAAATAAAGAATTAGAGTATATAGAAGTAGGAGGAATAAGAGCAAGTAGGCAAGAAGATGGAACATACTTAGTAAACTTATTAACAGCAGAGACAGAAGTAGAAGTAAAAGCGCAAGCAATAGATGAATTAGCAAGTATTAAAATAGACAATAATACTTTTAATAAGCATGCAACAATAGAAAGAGTAACAATAGACTCAAGAGAGACAGAGAGTAAAATATATATACAAGCAGAAGATGGAGAAATAGCAATATATACATTAAAAATAGTAGGACTACCAGATGAAGTACAACTAGAACAAATAACAGTAAATGGAGAAGTAGCAACATATAACCAAGAGGAAAACAAATATGAAATAAGAGTAGGAGGAGCCCAATTCAATATAGAAGCAATAGCGAAAGACAGCTTAGCAAAAGTAGGAATAAATGATCAAGAAGCACAACAAGGAAAGAATACAATAACAATAGATAAACAAGGATCAAAAACGATAGTAACAATAAAAGTAACAGCACAAGATGGAATAGATAGCCAAGAATACATATTAGAAATAGAAGAGAAATCAAGTGATGCAACATTAGAAAGTGTAGTAGTAAATGGAGTACAAGCAACAGTAACAGAAGAAGGAGATTATGAAGCAAGTATAAAATCGAACGATGAACAAGCAACAATAGAAATAAAAGCAAAAGATAGATGTGCAAAAGTAACACTAGATGAAGAAACAGAGAATACAGATAATATAACAGTAGAAAAAATAATAGAAGGAAGAACAGAAACATACACAATAAAAGTAGAAGCAGAAGACGGAACAACAGAAGAATACACATTAACAATAACAAGACTAGAAAATAACACAAAAATAGAAAAATTAACAGTAATAACTCCAATAGAGACAGGGGATAAGACTGAAGTTGTAGAACCAGAAGAAGATGGAAACTATTATCTAAAAATAGATAGAGTAGACCAAGCAGACGTAGAAGTAATATTAGCAGATAGTAATGCAAAAGTACAAATAAAAGATTCAGACTATGTACAAACTCAAAATACAGTAACAGTAGAAACAATAGGAGAAAGAACGAGAGTAGTAATAAGTGTAGAAGCAGAAGATGGAACAACAAAAGTATATACATTAATATTAGAGAAGAAATCAAACGATACAAGTATAAAGACAATAGAATCAGAAGATATACAAAGAGTAAATGGATATACAATATATGTAGACGAAGAAATAGATAATATAAATGTAAGATTAGTAACAAACAATCAAAACGCATATATAAAACTAGCAGAAGAAGGAGAAGATGCTTATACACAAAGAGAGATAACAAAAGGAATAGACGTAAGTAAAGGAACAATAGAAGTAGATGTAAAAGCAGAAGATGGAACGATAGGAAGAAATGTAATACATATAATAAAAGTAGGAAATACGAACTTAACAAGTGTAAAAGTATCAGAAGAAGAGACAACCAAATCAATAAATAAATATACAGCAAGAATAAATATAGTAGATACAACAAAAGTAGAGATAATAGCAGAAAATACAGGAGCAGAGATAAAATTAATAAAAATAGAAGATGGAGAAGAAACAGTAATAGCACAAGGAACAGGAACATTATTAGAAGAAAACTTAGCAATAAATAGAGAGGCACAAAACTATATAATAAGAGTAACATCAGTAGAAGGAGCAACAACAAAAGATTATGACTTAGTAATAGAATTAAAATCAACAAATATAGGAATAGAATATGTAGAAGTTGATGAAAAAGAGGCAACAAAAGAGACAGAAGGAAATGAAAGCTACAAAGTAGAAGTATCAAAGAAAGAGAAATACTCATTAGAGATAAAATTAGAAGATGAAAATGCAGAAGTAAAGATAGATTATGACTATAATCAAGGAGAAGAATTAGTAAGACACGAAGGAGAATATCAAAAAGGAACATTAATAGACGAAGTATATGTAGAAGAAGGAGAAACACAAGAAGTAACAATAACAGTAAGATCAGAAAATGGGGAGACACAAGAATATAAGTTATATGTAAAAAGACAAAGTGATAATACAAAAATAGAAGAAATAACAGTAGCAGGAGAAACAGTAACAGAATATGAAGAAGAAACGAGTACATATAGAATAACAATAGATAACACATTACCAACAGCAGAAATAATGGTAAAAACATTATCAGAGAGAGCAAAAGTAACAATAGAAGGAGAAACATATACTCAAACAATAACAAAAGAAGTAACATTAGAGGGAGAAGGAAAGACAACAATAGTAAAAGTAGAAGTAGAAGCAGAAGATGGAACAACAAAAGAATATACAATAGAAATAAAACAATTAAGTGCAGATACAACATTAGGAAGTATAACAGTAAATGGAGAAAACGCAACTACAGAAGACGGAAAAAATTATGAAGCAAAGATAAAAGACACAGAAGAGCTAGCAACAGTAGTAGCAACAACAGGACATAGTGAAAGTAGTATATCAATAGATGGAGAAAATGAAAATTCACAAAGTACAACAAAAGAATACTATGCAGCAGGACAAAGAACAATAGAAGTAACAATAGTAGTAAAAGCAGAAGATGGAAAAACAACAGAAGAATATAAATTAACAATAATAATAATAGATACAGAAACAGACATAGAAAAAATAACAGTAGCAGGAGAAACAGTAACAGAATATGAAGAAGAAACGAGTACATATAGAATAACAATAGATAACACATTACCAACAGCAGAAATAATGGTAAAAACATTATCAGAGAGAGCAAAAGTAACAATAGAAGGAGAAACATATACTCAAACAATAACAAAAGAAGTAACATTAGAGGGAGAAGGAAAGACAACAATAGTAAAAGTAGAAGTAGAAGCAGAAGATGGAACAACAAAAGAATATACAATAGAAATAAAACAATTAAGTGCAGATACAACATTAGGAAGTATAACAGTAAATGGAGAAAACGCAACTACAGAAGACGGAAAAAATTATGAAGCAAAGATAAAAGACACAGAAGAGCTAGCAACAGTAGTAGCAACAACAGGACATAGTGAAAGTAGTATATCAATAGATGGAGAAAATGAAAATTCACAAAGTACAACAAAAGAATACTATGCAGCAGGACAAAGGAAAATAGAAGTAACAATAGTAGTAAAAGCAGAAGATGGAAAAACAACAGAAGAATATAAATTAACAATAATAATACTAGATACAAATACAGGAACTTCATGCGTAAAAGTAAATGAAGAAGAAGTAACAGTAGAACCAGACAAAGTAACATATAAGAAACTAATAGATACTTATAGCCATACAGCAAATATAGAAATTGAAGTACAAAGTGAGCATTCTAGTATAGAAATAACAAATCAAGCAGACATAGGAATTGTAGGAAATATAGACGACTCACAAGATAGAATAATAAAATTTACAATAAACACACCACAAGATGTAACAACAATAAAATATAGAATAACAGCAGAAGGAGGAGAAACAAAAGAATATACAATAATCCTAACAAAAGAATCAGCAGATAATAGCTTAAAGAAAGTAACAGTAAGTGGACAGGAAGCAACTAAGACAAGTGACAACACTTATGAAATAACAGTAACTGACCAAATAGGAATAACAGATGAAGTTCTTGGATTTATAACAGGAATGGCGGAAATAAGAGCAGAAACAGGAGCAAGCACGAGTAAAGTAAAAATAGAAGAAGACGATGAAAGAGATAGAGTAAGTACAAAAACGATGCAGTTAACAACAGATAAGACAATGGAAATAACAATAACAGTTACAGCACAAAATGGTGAACAAAAGGAATACAAACTAATAATAACAATAATAGAAACAAATAATAGAATAGCACATGTAAAAGTAAATGATAACAATGTAGACCCAGAAGATGATGGAGTAACATACATACAACTTATATCAAACGGAAGTCAAGAAGCAGATATAGAAATAAGAATGGATGGAAATCGTGCAAGCATAGAAATAACAAATAGAGATAACCTAACAATAACAGATGAAAACCTAAACGAAGGAACACTAAAATTCAAAGTAAGCACACCAGAAGATGTAACAACAATAAAATTCAAGATAACATCAGAGCAAGGAGTAGAAAAACATTACACAATAAAATTAAACAAAGAATCATCAGATAATACATTAAAGAGCATAGTAGTAAATGGAGAGAGAGCAACACAAGTAGAGGCAAATAATTATGAAGTAATAATAGATGAAGCAGAAACAGCAGAAATAATAGCAACAGCAAGAGCAAGTACAAGCAGTGTTTCAATAGGAATGGAAGAAGCAAGACCACAAAGTAGTACAAGGACATATGAAGTAAATGGACAAAAAGTAATGCAAGTAAATATAATTGTAATAGCACAAACAGGAGCACAACAAGAATACACATTAACAATAAAGATACTAAACTCAAATAATAATGTATCAATGGTAAAAGTAAATGAAGAAAATGTAAATGCAGAAGAAGACAAAATAACATACAAAAAATATATACCAGCAGAAAGTGAAAATGCCAAAGTAGAAATAAGAGCAGAAAGCGAGAAATCAACAATAGAAGTAATAAACACAACAGAAGTAAACATATTAACAGGATACCAAGGAAGTGGAATATTAACATTTACAGTAGATACACCAGAGAAAGTAACAAGAATAAGATTTAAAGTAATATCAGAAAAAGGAGAGGCAAAAGAATATACGATAATCCTAACAAAACTATCAGCAGATAATAGCTTAAAAGAAGTATGGGTAGATGATGAACAAGCAGAATTAGGAAGTGATGGATATTATCATGCAACAATAAACGAGCCAAATCAAGTATTAGTAAAAGCAATAGCGACCGATGAATTTGCGACAGTAAGAATAGGATATGAACAAGAAAACTTAAAAGAAGCACAAGCAACAGTAGAAGCAGATGTATCACCAAAGAAAGTAACAATAACAGTAATAAGTCAATCAGGAAAGACAGCGAGATACTACTTATATATAAGAATAATAGAAAACAATACAGAACTAGATAGAGTATTAGTAGATGATAACGAAGTAACAAATTATAATTACGATGCAAGAACATATACAGCAATAGTAGACAATACTAAAGACGATTATGAAGTATACTTAATGGCAGTAAATAATAGAGCAAAAATATCAGTATATGATGGAGAATTCTTAGTAAATGGAGAAATAACAGACCAAGGACAAATGGAAGCTTCATTAATAGAAGAAGGACTTGAAGACGGAAACTTAACAATACAAATAACATTACAACCAGAAGAAGAAATGCATGTTTATACAGTAAAAGTATACTTAGATGAAGAAAACTATAGTTACTACACATTAGGAATAGTAAGAAAATCAAGTGATACAACACTAAAACTAGTAAAAGTAGATGATGAACCAAGAGATCCAAAACCAGAAGATGTACACATATATGAAGTACCAATACTAAGAAAAACAGAAAGAGTAAAAATAACAGTAGAAACAACACATGAATTTGCGATGGTACAAATATCAGATAATGAGCCAGAAAGAAGAACAAGTACAATAGAAATAGAACTAAGTTTATTAGCTGAAAGAACGACAGTACCAGTAGTAGTAACAGCAGTAGATGGAACAACAGATACATTTAATATAAACTTAATAAGATTATCAGATGATGCAAGTATAGGAAGAATAGTAGTAAATGGTACAGAAGTAGAGAACGAAGAAAATGTGTATACATATTATATGCCAGAAGATGAATTCAATGCAGAAGTACAAATCTTTGCAGGAGATGACAAAGCAAGAATAGAAGTAGATGAAAATAATGGAGAAGGATATTTAACATTTAATGAACCATTTGGAGAAGACACAATCAAAGTAGAAAAAGAAATAAGAGTAACATCAGAAGATGGAACAACCGAAGAAATTTACACATTAATATTGTATAAGAAGACACAAATAATGGGAGCAATAATAACAGAAAATTATGAGCAAAAATACATGGCAAAAGTAAAATTATACAAGAGAAAGAAGAAAGAGGACGACCCATTAGGAGGAGACGAAGTACAAGACCTAGAGGAACAAGTAGGACAAGAAGAATTACCACAAGATGAAGAAATACAAGAAGTGGAGGAAGAATTAGTACTAGATAGAGAAATAGAGACAGAAGAAGACGGAAACTTTGTATTAGAAATAACGGAAGTAGGAACATATGATGTAGTAATAGAAAAACCAGGATATTTAAGTTATACATTAGCAAAGATAGAGATAACACCAGGATTAGTAGTAGAAATACAAGAACACAAATTAATAGCAGGAGAAGAAATAGAAGACGGAGAAATAGAAATAGCAGACTTAGTAGAACTAAATGCAAATTTAGGAATAGAAATTACAGAAGAAAATAAAGAGGAAAAAGGAAGGTATGACTTAAATGAAGATGGAACAATAGATATGACAGACAGAACTATATTAAAGAAGAACTATGGAAAAAAGGCAGAATACGAAGAATGGGTAGATCCAAATTCTATAAATTCTACAGAAAACGAAGAGGATGAATAAAAAATGTAGGGGCGGTCGTAGGGGCAGGCCATTGGCCGCCCGCTGAAAAACAAATAAAATTATATTCGAGCAGTGCTTGGAAATTCTGCGGTGTAGGGGCGAGCATTGCTCGCCCGCTGAAAAAAGGAAAGAGCACAGCGTACTCTTTCCTTTTTTAAAAATTGCAAAATGATTATCAAGGTAGTGATTGACAGTTGAGGTTTTTTATATAATTGGGTATTGCTTTAGAAAATTCAATATGTTAAAATATTAGAAAAATGAAGAGAAAGAGGATTGTACATATGAGTTTAAGGTTAATATATGGAAAGTCTGGAACAGGTAAAAGTGAATATATCTTTAAAGAGATAAGTAATTTAATAGATAATGAAGAGAAAATATATATTATAACTCCTGAACAATTTTCTTTTACAGCAGAAACAAAGCTTCTTGAAACTATAGAAGGCAATTCTGTTATAAATGCAGAGGTTTTAACTTTTAATCGTATGGCATATAGAGTAAAAAATGAAGTAGGAGGAGTTACCAAAACAGATTTATCTTCTTATGGAAAATCAATGATTATTTATGATATTTTAGATAAGAGCAAAAATAAATTAAAACTATTAGGAAAGTCTAGCAAAAACATAGATGTAGTTTCAAGGTTGATAACTGAACTAAAGACTCATAGTATTTC
>CANQQQ010000028.1 GCA_947626025.1 uncultured Clostridia bacterium | reverse complement strand
GAATCACTTGTAACAATATAAGGCATTCAAAGTATATATTTTTCAAAAAAGTGTGACATATGATTGACTAACCTACAATAGCATTATGGAAATTATATAAAAATATATTGAAAAAAATTTTCATTTATGGTATAACGAAAATATAATAATATAGAATGAAGGATTATATGAAAAATATCAAGGATTATAATTTAGATGAATTAAAAGAAGAAATGATATCCATAAATGAAAAGCCTTTTAGAGCTGAACAGATATTTAAATGGATATATGTTGAAAATGTTGTTGATTTCAGTGATATGACAAATCTTTCACTAGAATTAAGGGAAAAGTTAAAGCAAAATTATACATTAAATATATATAAAATTATAAAAAAGCAAGAATCTTTAGATGGAACGAAGAAATACTTGTTTGATATATTAGATGGGAATGCTATTGAGACAGTACTTATGCAATATAAGCATGGATATAGTATATGTGTATCTTCACAGGTCGGTTGTAAAATGGGATGCAAGTTTTGTGCATCAACAGGCTTAGCTTGTGTTAGAAATTTGACAGCTGGAGAAATCGCAGAACAAATATTAGCAGTTGAGAGAGATACAGGTATTAAAATATCTAATGTCGTATTTATGGGGATAGGAGAACCATTTGATAATTTTGATAATGTTTTAAAATCAATAAAAATTATTAATAATCAAAAAGGACTAAATATAGGTGCAAGGCATATAAGTGTTTCTACTTGTGGAGTAGTTCCTAAGATATATGAAATAGCAGATATGGATTTACAATGTACTTTATCAATATCTTTGCATGCAACAACAAATGAAAAAAGAAGTGCAATGATGCCTATAAATAATAAATATAATATAGAAGAATTAATGAAAGCTTGTAAGTATTATATAGAAAAAACTAATAAAAGGATATCTTTTGAATATGCATTAGCTAAGGACAATAATGACAATTTAGAAGATGCGAGATCTTTAGTTAAATTGTTAAAGGGAATGTTGTGTCATGTTAATTTAATTCCAATTAATAAAATTGAAAATGGTAAATATGATACAAGCACTAATGAAAATATTATAAAGTTTAGAGATTATTTAAATGATCATGGAATAGTAGCAACAATAAGAAGAGAACTTGGAGACGATATAGATGCTGCTTGCGGGCAGTTGAGAAGAAAAGAAGGAGGCAACGGATGAAAATTTTTTCGGGGACGAGCGTAGGAAGAGTTAGAGAAAAAAACGAAGACTACTACTATGTAAGCCAAAATGATTTGAAACTGTTTATAGTTGCAGATGGAATGGGACGGATATAATGGTGGAGAAATTGCGAGTGAGTTAGCAACAAAAGTTGTAAAAGAATACATAGAGAATAACATACAAAATACAGATAGAGATAAAGAAAAGATTATGAGCATGATACGCAGTGCAATGGAAGAAGCAAATAAAGTAGTATTTGAAAAATCGCAGGAAGATGAAGAACTAATAGGTATGGGAACAACTATGGAGATATGTCTTATTATAGAAGATAGATTATATATAGGCCATATTGGAGATAGTAGGATATATAGAATTAGGCGAGGGGTAATGCAAAAACTAACAGAAGACCATAGTTATGTGCAAGAACTTGTAAACGAAGGGACTATAACACCAAAAGAAGCGGAACATCATCCTAAAAAAAATATGTTAATGAAGGCTTTAGGATGTACTCCATTTGTAGAACCAGACGTTATAGAAAGAAGTATATGCAGTGGAGATATTATAGAGATGAATACAGATGGTTTAACAAATATGATATCAATAAAAGATGTGCAAGATATAATAACTAAAGAATCTGATAATATAGTAAGCAACTTAATTGAGAAGGCAAACAATGCCGGAGGTGTAGACAACATAACAGTAATTATTATAAAAGTGTAAATATATTACAGTCAAGAATCTTAGGAGGTTTAAGATGGGTCTAGAAGGTAGATTATTAAATAATAGATATGAAATAATAGAACAAATAGGAAATGGGCGGAATGGCAACGGTATACAAAGCTAAGTGTCATGTGCTAAATAGATATGTTGCAGTAAAAGTACTAAGAGATGAATTTACTACAGATGATGAATTTATCAAAAGATTTAATACGGAAGCTCAAGCTGTTGCTAGTTTAACGCATCCCAATATAGTATCAGTATATGATGTTGGTCACGAAGGAAATCTATATTATATAGTAATGGAATTAATAAAGGGAAGAACATTAAAAGAAATTATAGTTGCGGAAGGAGTTCTTGCGTGGAAGTGGTGTGTAAATGTAGCGATACAAATTGCATCTGCACTAGAAACAGCTCATAAGAATAATATTATCCACAGAGATATTAAGCCACATAATATAATAATAACAGAGGATGGAATGGCAAAAGTAACAGACTTCGGAATAGCAAAAGCTGTATCAAATTCTACAATTACAGCCTTTGGAACTACAATGGGCTCAGTACATTATTTTTCACCTGAGCATGCAAAAGGAGGAATAACAGATGCAAAATCTGACTTATACTCTTTAGGTGTAGTTATGTATGAAATGTTAACGGGAAGAGTTCCTTTTGACGCAGACACACCAGTCTCAGTTGCACTGAAACATATTCAAGAACAACCGAAAGAACCAATATCTATTAATCCAGCAATTCCAGTAGCAGTAAATAAAATTATACTGAAATCAATGCAAAAAGATCCAAGTCTAAGATATCAAAATGCAGGTGAGATGTTAAGAGACTTGAGCATGGCTTTGAAAAATCCGGATGATGACTTTGTAAATTTAGATAATACAGTAAGAGATTATCCTACACAAACAATATCAACAATTTATACAAAACCACTTGAAGATAAAGTAAAAGAAAAGGAGAAAAATATGGAAAAGAAAAATAATAAATTGTTTGCATTCATTGGAAAACACAAAGTTATCTCAACAATATTGGGTTTAATAATATTATTCGTTTTAACTATAGGAATAACAAGCTTTGCTATAGATATGTCAACACCTAAAGATGTATTAATTCCAGATCTAACAGGTTTAACAGTAGATGAGGCAAAGGCAAAGATAGAAGAATTGAAACTTCAAGTAGAAGTAAAAGAAGAAAGATATGATACAGAAATTGAAGAAGGAAAAATTATTTCACAAGATCCAGCATTTAGAGAAAATTATAAAATAAAAGAAAAGACAACAATTAATCTAGTAGTAAGTTTAGGACAAAAAATAGTAAAAGTACCTAAAGTTGCAGGAAAAACTCAGGAAGAAGCAGTTGAATTGCTTGAAAATGAGGACTTAATAGTACAGATAGTAGAAGAACCAAGTAAGAAAATAGAAGCTGGATATGTAATCAGCCAAGACGTACCAGAAAATACTGAAGTGGGTGCAGGTTCAACAGTAACAATAACAGTAAGCACAGGAGTAGAAGAAAGTATAGTTCCAAATTTAGTTGGAAAGACTGAAGCAGAAGCAAGAAAATTAATTGAAGAAGCAGGGTTAGTATTAGCTACTGTATTATATTCAGAAGATACTACAAAAGATGATGGAGTTGTATTAAAACAAAGCGTTGATGCAGGTGAAACAGTAGAAAAAGAGTCTAAGATTACAATAACAATAAATAAAATAGAAGCACTCATTACAGGAACTGTTAAAGTAAATTTAAAATCATTACTAGGATCAAGTATTGAATATGTAGAAAAAGAAAATGAAGAAACTGGTGAGACAACAAAAGTAGCCAAAACATCTAAAGTAGAAATAACTGCGGGTTCAGACACAATTTATTCAAAAAATATTCCTCAAGATACAACAAACATTTCGGCATCAGTTACAGGAAAAGGAACAATAACAATAAAAGTAAAAGTTGATGGTGTTACAGAGAAAACAGTAACCATGAATTTAAATCAACAAACAGCATTAACAATAGAATAAAATATAACGTTGTATACTCAAACAGGAAAAGATAAAAATTATCTTTTCCTGTTTTGCCAAAACTAATATGAATAGGAGAATAAATGCAAAAAGGATTAATAATAAAAAATATAACAAATACATATTATATAAAATCAAATGAAAAAATTTATGAATGTATAGCTAGAGGAAGATTTAAGCAAGATGATATTATACCAGTTGTTGGAGACAATGTAGAAATTGAAATTATAGACAGAGAAAATAATAAAGCGGTAATTGAAAGGATAATAGAAAGGAAAAATTTCTCTAGAAGACCAAAAGTAGCTAATTTAACAGAATTAGTTTGTGTAATCTCTACTAAATTACCTAAACCAGATTTATTAATGCTTGATAAACAATTAGTGTTTGCGGAATATCTTGGTATTAAACCTATAATTGTTATAAACAAGAACGATTTAGATAAAAACTTAGCGATAGAGATTGAAAGAGAATATTCAAATATCGGATACAATGTAGTAATTACAAATGCATTAACAGGTGAAGGAATAAAAAATATAATAAAAAAAATAGATAAAGATAAATCAAATAATAAGATTGTGGCTCTTTCTGGAAATTCTGGGGTTGGAAAGTCATCAATAATAAATTCGATTTTAGACAAAGATGTAACAATAGCTGGTGAGATAAGCCTTAAAAACAAAAAAGGAAAAAATACAACAACTATAACTAGTCTTTATGAAGTTGAAAAAGATATATATTTTGTAGATACACCAGGTTTTTCCACTTTTGATATTAATGAGATAGAGTCTGCTAATCTAGATAAATATTTTCTTGACTTTAGAGATTATATAAAAGAATGTGAATATCAAGGATGTTCACATGTTAAAGAAGAAAAATGTGGAATAAAAACAGCAGTAGAAAATGGAAAAATATCAAAAAATAGATATGATAGATACATTAAGATATATGAAGATTTGAAATATAAGGAGGAACATAAGAAATGGTAGAGATATCTGCATCAGTATTAAGTGGAATAGAAAGAGATAAGGCAACAAAAGTTTTTTATAATTTAGAAGTTGCAAATATAGATTATTTTCACATAGATGTTATGGATGGAAAATTTGTACCAAATATTACACATGAATTGATGAAGGAGTATGCAACAACTATTAAGCAAATTTCCAATATTCCATTAGATGTACATTTAATGACATATTATGTAAAAGATTATGTAGAACAATATATAGACTTAGAACCAAATATAATAACTTTTCATATAGAAGCTGTAAAATCCAAAGAAGAAGCATTTGAAATTATTAATTTTATAAAACAAAATCATTCAAGGGTTGGAATAGCAATAAGTCCAAGTACAAGTATTGAAAAAGTATATGAATTCTTACCATATATACATATGGTACTAATTATGACTGTTGAACCAGGTTATGGAGGTCAAAAATTAATACCTGAAACAATACATAAAATAAAAATGATGAAACAATATATTGATAATAATAATATTGAAATAGACATAGAAGCAGATGGAGGAATAAATTTAGATACAGCTAAACTTGTAAAAGAGGCTGGTGCCAATATTCTTGTGTCAGGTACTGCGATTATTAAATCAGAAGATTACAAAAAAACAATTTCAGGATTAAAAACATAAATAAAAATATTGCATAAAAATTATTGTTATGATAATATAATTTTATTGAAATACTTTTAGATAAAAAATATAAAAAGGAGAGAAGAAAATGAAAAAAAGAATTAGTATAATATTAATAGCATTACTAGTTTTAGCAACATTATTAGGTACATTTTGCTATGCGACTGAAATTCAACCTAGAGTATCAACAGAAACTGAAGGAGGAATAAATCCTATATCACTAACCGATTCACAAGAAAATGAACAAATTGAAACTACAACTCCAACAATAGATGATTATGATGTTACATATTCTGACTTATATGTATTTGAAGACAAAGACTATGAACTTGAAAGTAATAAACTTGTTGATGGAAATGCATATATTTTTGCTAATGGAGATGTAAAAATATCAGGTCAAGTAAATGGTTCAATATTTATTATCGCGAATGGAACTGTTGAATTCGCTGAGAGTTCAGGTATATACGATACATTATATGTACTAGCACAAGAAGTAAAAATAAATGGAGCAATATATGATATATATTCGCTTTCTGATAAATTTGAAATAATGGAAAATGGATATATAAGTAGAGACATTAGGGTTATGGCAGACAATGTAAAATTAAGAGGAACAGTTCATAGAGATGCATATTTAGAAGCTGAGAACATTGATGTCAAGGACGATGAAGGAGCATTATCTATAGATGGAAATTTTAATTATACAAGTAAAAAGGAAATTCAAGGATTAGAAGATATTGTTTTATATGGAAAAATAAATTTTAACCTTGAAGAGGAAAATGCGGGAACTATATCAACTGGCGAAAAAATATTAGGATATGTATCTAGTGCAGTTACTTCTATTATATATGCTTTAGTAATATACTTCTTAATAGGTTTAATAGCTCCAAAGTTTATAGAAAGAGTTGGAAAAGACATTCAAGAAAAGACTTTATTACCTTTTATAGTAGGATTAGTTACATGGGTAGCAATTACTATGGCAATAGTAATATCTATAATGCTTGTATTTACGTCATATGGAAGTGCAGTTGCAATAATTGCATGGACTATAATGTTTATAATTATATACATAAGTTCAGCTGTATTTTCAATGTCAGTTTTAGGCTTTGTTAAAACCAAAATTACACAAATTCAAGAAAATAAGGCTCTAGAAATTTGTGCATTGGCAGTAATAGCTTTATGTGTATGGATTTTACAAAAAATACCTTTCATTGGAGGATTATGTAGCTTTATAATATTAACGACAGGTATTGGATTAATAATAAGAAATATTATACCTTTAAAGGAGAAAGATAAAACTACAATAGAAACAAAAACAAATGTTGAATAGAAAATTCAAATAGTATAAAAAACTAGGATTCATAATAGATGAATCCTAGTTTTTTGTGCTTGGTTCAAAGAAATAAGCACAATTCAAATTTGGAGTGATTTTTTGTGTAGAAACGCTTTCGAAGCAGCACTTACCATTTTTTTGATAAATACAATTAGAAGAACAATTTATATTTGTCAAAAGTATCACCTCAAATAGATAGTATATTAATTTTTTTGAATATTATTCCAGGTATTACAAAATTTATTAATTTTACATTCTGAGCATTTAGGATTCCTAGCTGTACAAGTTTTTCTTCCATGCCATACAAATAAATGATTTACATCTTTTAAATATTCTTTAGGAAAGATTTTAATAAGGTCTTGTTCAATTTTTAAAGGATCTGACTGAGAAGATAAACCGATTCTATTTGAAATCCTTTTACAATGAGTATCAACAGCAACTCCATTAGCGATTCCAAAAACTTCTAAAAGAATTACATTTGCACTTTTTCTACCAACTCCAGGAAGACATAACAATTCCTCCATGGTTTTAGGCACATTTCCATTAAAATCAGAAACAATTTTTTTTGCACATGCTTTTATATTTTTAGCCTTATTATTATAAAATCCACATGGATGGATAAAATTCTCTAGGACAGCTAAATCGATATTTGCAAAATCTTCTGGAGTTTTATATTCTTTAAATAGTGCAGGAGTAGTTTTGTTAACTCTTTCATCAGTACATTGAGCAGAAAGCATTACTGCAACGACTAATTCAAAAGGAGTATTAAAATCTAAGCTACAAGTTGCATCTGGATATGTATTTTTTAAAATATTTATAAGTTCAGTATAATCTATATTCATAATGATTTATTCCTTTCATATATGTAGGATTGAATTACTATAAAACGTGTAACCTTTTTACGTAAATTAAATATAATATATTATGTGGAGGTAATAAAGTAGATTTCGTCTAAAAATACCAATTTTAGAAAAATCTAATAGGTAATCATACCTCAAGAAGGGAGTATTATAATGTTAAAATTTTTGAAAAAAACTTTAGCAGTATGTATGATTGGATTTGGATTAGGAGTTTTACTAGTTTTATTACTTCCAATAACTGGGTGGCTATTTATAATTGGAGTAGCTATAGTAGTTATAGGGTTAATATGGCTTTCGTGTTAAAATATAATTGAGAGCAAGAGAGGAGTGATAAAATGACTATTGTTGTAAAAAAAGTTCCCAAATTTTTGAGAGGATTTGTAAAATTGATATTTGGTATTAAAGATTAATATCTAAACCAAAATCAATACATAAGATAATTCGATATGAGGGTACATTGTAAAGCGTACCCTCTATTTTAAAAAATGATATAATTATTTTACAAATCTAATCTATCAGTTACGAAAAAAAGATGACAGACATTATTGTAAGTCATCATTTTATAAAATATATAAAAGTATATTAAACTCTTGTGACTTTTCCAGAACGTAGACATTTTGCACAAACTTTTATCTTTTTTGGTTGACCATTAACTATAGTAGTAACAGTTCTTAAGTTAGGTTTCCAAGTTCTAGGAGCTCTACGGCTTACGTGAGAACGAGCTATACTTATTTTATTACCATTACTAACTGTTTTGTCACATATTGCACATTTTGCCATTTTAAATGCACCTCCAATAATTGTAAAATAAATTGACTAAGTAATAGTCTAACATAAAAATAAAAAAAATACAAGAGTTTTGAAAAAAAAGTTTGCATTTTATAAAAAAGTGTGTTAGAATATCAAAGTAAATTAATTAAAAATTGAACAAACGAATAAAGAAAGGGTGTATTTATCATGACAGTATTAAAATATGTATCATTAGCAGTTTACGCAATAGTATGCGTAGCATTAATAGTATTAACACTAATTCAAAATAAAGACGAATCAGGAGCATCAGCAACTATTACTGGTTCATCATCAAATAATTTCTATAATCAAAATAAGGGAAAGACAAAAGAAGGTATGCTAAAAAAATGGACAATTATTTTAGCTATTCTTTTTGCAATATTAACAGTTGTAACATCAATATTATACATAGTATAAAATTATTCTATATACAAAAAAATATAATTAATTATAAAGGCACAGTCATTATATAAGTTAACTGTAAATGACACAGCTAACTTATTTGAATGTGCTTTTTTGATTTGCTATATTACAAATTTTAAAATAATAACTTATATAATGTAAGAAAAAATATTATAAAAATATAAAAAACAGTTGTAAAATATTAGATATATTGATATACTTATACTATATCAAAATATAGGAGGATTAGTGACATGGATAAAGATGAAGAAATGGATAAAGAACTAATAATAAATGAAGAAGTTGAAGAGGAAAACAATGATACAGGTGTCGAAATTTCTGACGATGTTGTCGCTGTAATTGCAGGTATTGCAGTTTCAGATGTGCAAGGTGTAGCTGGAATGGCAAAAGGATTTGCAGGAGGAATAACTGAAGCATTAAGTGGTAAAAAGAACTTAGCAAAAGGAATAAAAGTTGAAGTAGCAGGTAAAGAGACGAAAATAGATGTAAATATTATTGTAGAATATGGTACTAGAATACCAGATGTTGCATTTGAAATACAAAGTAGAGTAAAAAAATCTGTTAAAGAGATGACAGGGTTAGAAGTTGTATCTGTAAATGTACATGTTCAAGGAGTACAAACACCTCAAGAAAAAAACGTGAAAATAGAAGAAAAAGAAAACGAACAAGATGAGTAATGCAGAAGAGATAATATTTCGGGGCGATTATAAATCGCCCGAAATTTATATTTTTTAACATTGTTAATCATCGAAAATTAGAAAGGAAGATAGTTATGAAAATAATAGATAGAATAATATTATATATATATTCTTTAATAATACTAATAGAATCAATAATAACAATATTATTAATATTTGGATGGGCTAAAATAGAATCAATAGTATATCTTATAACAGATATGTTAAATAATGTCACAGTATATAATACAGTATTTGTTATAAGTGTAATTTTAATTATATTATCTATAAAGGCAATGTTATTTAACAACTTTAAATCAAATGAAACAATGGAAGCAGAGGTAAAAAGAAAAGACAAGATGGGCGAAGGAGTTTTAATAGAAAATGAAGACGGAAAACTCTTGATTTCAAAAGATACAATAGAAAGACTTGCAAATAGTGTAGTAAGAAACTTTTCAAACATTCAAGATGCTAGAACAAAAGTATTAATAGATGATAATAACAAAATTGCAATTATAGTAGAATTACAAATACTACAGAATACAGTTATAAAAGATTTAAATGCAAATTTACAATCTAGAATAAAAGAAGTTATTAAGCAAGCAACGGATTTAGAGGTAAATGAAGTAAATGTAAAAATAAAAAATATTATAAATGTTCCACAAAAACCACAAGAAAATGATGACGAAGATGAAGAATAGAAAGGAATTAAATAATGAACAGGTCAAAATTGAGAGAAGAAACCTTTAAATTATTATATAGCTTAGAGTTTTACAAAGATGAAATAGAAGATTTAATAAATTCTTACATAGAAGAAAATCAGATAACAGATAAACAAGACATACAATATATAAATAATACAATAAATGGGATCAAAAAGGAAGAAGAGAATATATCTAAAATAATATCAAATAATTTAGCATCAAAATGGACAATAGAAAGAATTTCAAAAATAGATTTAGTTATTTTAAAGTTAGCAATATATGAAATAAAAAATACAAATATTCCATTTAAAGTTGCAATAAATGAGGCAGTAGAATTAGCAAAGAAATATGGGGATGATAATTCAAAAGTATTTGTTAATGGCATATTAGCTAGTGTTGTAAATAAGAAAGAAGAACAATAACTCTTAATATTGCAAAGGGAATGATGAAAATGGAATATGAAGCGATAACAGTAACAAAGTTAAATCAATATATAAAGAATAAAATTGATAATGATGAATATTTAAATAATGTACTAGTGAAAGGAGAAATTTCAAATTTCAAGCACCATTATACAGGACATATGTATTTTACATTGAAAGACGAAAATTCTCTTATAAAGTGTATTATGTTTAAATCTTATACTGCACATTTAAATTTTGTACCTAAAGATGGAATGAGAGTAAGTATACTTGGAACTGTATCTGTATTTGAAAGAGATGGAGTTTATCAAATTTATTGTAAAGCTATGAAAGAAGATGGACTAGGAGATTTATATACTAAGTATAATGAATTAAAAAATAAACTAGAAGCGGAAGGACTGTTTGATGAAAATCATAAAAAGAAAATACCTTATATGCCAAGAATAATTGGAGTATTAACTTCTAAAACAGGAGCGGTAATTAGGGATATTATAAACGTGTCAACAAGAAGAAATCCAAACGTTTATATAAAACTTTTACCTGTGCCAGTTCAAGGAGAAGGTGCAGGAGAAAAAATTGCTGATGCAATAAAACTGGCAAATGAAAATAGTATTGCAGATGTTTTAATTGTAGCTCGTGGGGGAGGTTCATTAGAAGACTTATGGCCTTTTAATGAAGAGATAGTTGCAAAAGCAATATATAATTCAAAAATACCAGTGATT
Organism: uncultured Clostridia bacterium; assembly: GCA_947626025.1. Classification (GTDB taxonomy): domain Bacteria; phylum Bacillota; class Clostridia; order TANB77; family CAG-508; genus CAKPSH01. The sequence continues at coordinate 10,054 of CANQQQ010000028.1, read as the reverse complement.
TCAGCTGTTGGACACGAAACTGATTTTACAATAGCAGATTTTGTGGCAGACTTAAGAGCTCCAACTCCTTCTGCAGCAGCAGAATTAGCAGTACCAGAAATAGATGATATATATCAAAGAATATTAGATTTCCAGAAGAGATATAAATTAGATCTAAAGAAGATATTAGAGTTAAGAAGATTAAGATATGAAAAATGTATGAAAAGTAGAGTGTTTTCAGAACCATTACAAAATATTAATGAAAAGTATATAAAAATTGATGGAATGACTCAAAAATTACATATTAGCATATCTCAAAAAGTAAACAAAAGCAAGAATTATGCAATAAGCTTAATATCTAAACTAGATACATTAAGTCCATTAAAAACGCTAACGAGAGGATATTGTATAGCTACATCTAATGAAGGCAAAATTATAAATTCTGTAAAAAATATAAAAGATAAAGATATTATAAATTTAAAATTTAAAGATGGAGACGTAGGAGCGATTATTTCTAGATAATTATTTTTAAAAATATTTAAAAGAGATATTTAGGAGGATGACAAATGGCAGAAAAAACAAATTTTGAAGATAAAATGAAAGAATTAGAAGAGATAGCACAAGAATTAGAAAATGGAGAATTAAATTTAGATGAAAGTATGAAAAAATTTGAGATGGGAATGAAACTTTCAAAAGAATGCACAAAAATATTAGATGAAGCAGAAAAAAAGATAATGATTTTAGTAAATGATAACGGAGAACTAAAAGAAGAAGAATTTAAAATACAAGATGAAAATTAATAAATTTAGGAAGGTACATAAATGGGAGGAATATTAGGAACAGTAGGTAATAAATATATAGAGGTACCTATATTATTATGGCTCGGAATACAAACATTTAAAGTCATTTGGGATTTAGCTACTACAAAAAAATTTAATTTTAAAAGAATATTAGGAGCAGGAGGAATGCCTAGTTCACATTCAGCAGTAGTTACTTCTTTGGCTACTTTAATAGGTAGAAGCGAAGGATTTGATTCACCAATATTTGCATTAGCGGTTATATTTGCATGTGTAGTTATGTATGATGCTGCAGGAGTAAGAAGGGCAGCAGGAAAACAGGCACAATTACTAAATAAAATTATAAATACACCAGGACTTTCAGGAATACAGGTTCAAGAAAAGTTAGTAGAAGTATTAGGTCATACACCTACACAAGTTTTTGTAGGAGCAATAATTGGGATACTGGCAGGAGCAATATTATAAAAAAATATTGACAAAATTAGTTTTTATATGTAAAATTATGTCGAAGTGATTTTTTTAATCATATAAAAAGAAAGGGGAGTTTTACGATGTATAATTCATATTATGGATCATCAGCAGATTATGCAGCTCTTGGAGGTATGGCTGGAGGAGTTTTAGGTGTGTATACAGTAGTACTTTTAGCTATAGTTGTAGTTGAATTAATTGGTATGTGGAAAATGTTTGCAAAAGCTGGAGAGGCTGGATGGAAATGTTTAATTCCAATTTATAATTTAGTAACATTATTCAAAATTGCAGGAATATCACCATGGTTAGTACTATGCTACTTATTATCTGCAATTCCAGTTGTAGGAATGCTAGTAGCATTAGCATTACAAATTTATTTAGCTATAAACTTATCAAAATCTTTTGGAATGGGTAATGGATTTGCAGTAGGATTATTTTTCTTACAACCAATATTTATATGTATATTAGGTTTCGGAAAAGCAGAATATCAAGGTACAATAGAAGTAGCTGAATAATAAATAGTTAGAATAAGGGATTAATTTACTGGCGATATGTGAATTAACACAGTGTAAATTAATTTGAAAATAAGTCGAACGCCTGGGCAATTTATTAAAATTGCCCATTTTTTAATATTATTAAGATTTGTTTTATATAAGGAGGAAATAAATATGACAGATATAGAAATTGCAAGAAATGCAAAATTATTAAATATTACAGAGATAGCTAAAAAACTTCAAATTAATGAAGAAGATTTAGAAACTTATGGAAAGTATAAGGCAAAAATTTCAGAAAGCGTATATGAAAAAGTAAAAGATAAAGAAAACGGAAAATTAATATTAGTAACAGCAATTAATCCAACTCCGTTAGGTGAGGGAAAAACGACTATATCAATAGGTCTAGCTGATGGGTTATCATATATTGGAAAGAAATCTATATTAGCATTAAGAGAGCCATCATTAGGACCTGTATTTGGAGTAAAGGGAGGAGCTACAGGAGGAGGACATGTTCAAGTCGCACCAATGGAGGATATAAATTTACACTTTACAGGAGATATTCATGCCATAACCTCTGCCAATAATCTACTTGCATCACTAATAGATAATCATATTTATTTTGGAAATGAATTAGGATTTAAAAAGATTCTTTGGAAGAGATGTGTTGACTTAAATGATAGACAGTTAAGAAAAATAGAATGTGGTCTTTCTGGAGAAAAGAATATAGTACCAAGAGAAGATGGCTTCGATATCACAGTTGCATCAGAAATCATGGCTATCCTTTGTTTAGCTACAGATATAAATGATTTAAGAACAAGGATAGGGAATATAATTATAGGTTATAATAATGAAGACAATCCTATTTATGCAAAAGATTTAAAAGCAGAAGGAGCATTGACAGTATTATTAAAGGATGCAATAAAACCTAATCTAGTGCAAACTTTAGAACATACACCAGCATTAATACATGGTGGACCTTTTGCTAATATTGCACATGGATGTAATTCAATAAAAGCAACAAAATTAGGTTTAAAACTAGCAGATTATACAGTTACAGAAGCAGGATTTGGTGCAGACTTAGGAGCTGAAAAATTCCTAGATATTAAATGCAGAGTTGCAGGAATTAAACCAAATGCAGTAGTGTGTGTTGCTACTTTAAAGGCATTAAAATATCATGGTGGAGCATCAAAAGAAGATATTAAGAAAGAAAATATAGAAGCATTAAAGAATGGAATGCATAATTTACTAAGGCATGTTGATAATATTAAAAATAAATTTGGTTTAAATGTAATAGTTGCAATAAATAGATTTACTGATGATTCAGAAGAAGAGTTGAATTTATTACAAAATGCTCTAAAGGAAAAGGGAGTAGAAATGAGTCTAGTTGAGGCTTGGGCAAAAGGAGGAGCAGGCGCAGAAGACTTAGCAAGAAAAGTGGTAAAATTATGTGAAGAAGAGAAAAATTTAAACTATATGTATGACTTAGAAGAAAGTATAGAGGAAAAAGTCAAAAATATAGCTTGTAAGATATATGGAGCACAAGATGTTGAATTCTCAGAAGAAGCTATGAAAAGTATAAGACAGATTGAAAATATAGGATATAGTAAGTTACCAGTTTGTATAGCAAAGACACAATACTCTTTTTCAGATGATGCGACAAATTTAGAGTGCAAAGAACCATTCAATATACATGTACAAGAAGTTATATTAAAAGCAGGAGCAGGATTTATTGTTATTATTACTGGTAAAATAATGACAATGCCAGGATTACCAAAGACACCAGCTTCAGAAGCAATCGATATAGATGAAGAAGGAAATATAGTTGGAATTTTCTAGAATTTAATGAATAAAAATACCTTATTTGGAAAAAAATAAATTCAAATAAGGTATTTTTCTATATAAAGTTAAAAAGGTGAGAGATATGAAGAGTAAAAAATTAGTAATATTAATGATAGTATTCATTATTTTAATAATTATTATAGGATGTGAAACTAACGTTATAGCATTATCAAGATATGGTTCAAGAGGAACAGAAGTAAGCCAAATTCAAACAAAATTAAAAAGATGGGGGTATTACTCTGGAAGTGTAGATGGTATATATGGCAGTCAAACATTATCTGCTGTGAAATATTTTCAAAGAACAAATGGACTTACAGTAGATGGAATTGCTGGAACACAAACATTAAATGCTATGGGAATAATGGGAAGTTCTTCAAGCGGAAGCTCAAGCTCATCAGCAACTAATAGCAATTTAAATTTATTAAGTAGATTAGTATATTCAGAAGCAAGGGGTGAACCATATACAGGACAAGTTGCAGTGGCAGCAGTTGTATTAAATAGAGTTAAAAATTCATCTTTTCCAAATTCAGTATCAGGAGTTATATATCAAAATGGAGCTTTTGATGCTGTAAGAGATGGACAATTTAATTTGAAACCAGATTCTACTGCAACTAAAGCTGCACAAGATGCATTAAATGGATGGGATCCATCATATGGCGCTATATATTATTTTAATCCAAACACAGCAACAAGCGCATGGATATGGTCAAGACCACTAACAGTAACTATAGGAAATCATAGATTTTGTAAATAAATTGTTGTTTGTGAGAGCTTTTGATAAAGAAAATTTAATAATAAAAATTCTTCATTCTTTGAAGTTTCGACTTCATATCATATAATTTCTAAATTTACCTTATGGCACCCTTTCAACGAGAGTTGAACTATTTCCATAAGGTAAATTAAGAAATTCTAATTCATTACGCGAAAATTCATGCGAATTTAGAATTTTTATTATTAAATTTCAAAGTTGTATGAATTTAATTACACAAACAACAATTTATATAAATACTAAACTTGCAATTAAAAGATATGTATTATAAAATATATATGGTGATAATTGTGGAAATAAAATATAGAATTACATTAAAAAATACAGTAAGACATTTCATTACAATAACTAAGCATAGATTAATAGTATTCAAATTATGTTGTAAAGCAGGAATACCATGGAGAGGATTAGTTCATGATTTATCTAAGTATACTCCAGCTGAATTTTGGGGCTCTGTTAAATATTATCAAGGAGGAAAAAGAAGCCCTATTCCAATTCAAAAGCAAGTAGAAGGATTTTCAAAGGTATGGTTGCATCATAGATCAAGAAATAAGCATCATATAGAGTATTGGTATGATAAGGATGCACCTCAAAAAGCACCTGTAATACCATATAAATATACAGTCGAAATGATTTGCGATAAACTTTCAGCCTCAAAAGTGTATTTAGACAAAGAATGGACAAACGAGACAGAATTAAAATATTGGCGAGAAAAAGAGCGTAATAGAGAAGAAGTAAATGATCAGATTAGAAAGGTTTTAGATGAAGTTTTTGAGCAAGTAAGCAAAGAGGGAATAGATAAAACAATAACAAAAAAGAATTTAAAAAACATATATGATAAATACTGCAGTTAGGAGAAAAAATGGATTTACCTATAGAAATAAAAAAATATATAGAAAATGAACTAAATGTAATAGAAAAAAATAAATTATATGATAAAGCAAAGACAATAAGTAAAAATTATAGAACAAATGAAGGAAAAGGAAAAAAATTATTAAAAAATTATGATGAAGCAATAGCGTATGCAATCTCAAGAATGCCTGCAACATTTGGGGCAGTTTATAATTCCTTAAAAAGTTCACTAGAAATTTATAATCCAACAATAAAAACTATAGCAGATATTGGAGCAGGAACCGGATCTGCAACTATTGCCGTAAATGAACTATTAAATGTAGAAAATATAGAGTGCTTTGAGAGAGAAGAAACTATGCAAAATGTTGGTAGAATGATATTTGAACATTATGATAATTTGTCAAAAAAAGTTAAATGGAACAAAATTGATATATGCAATGATGAAATAAAAGAAAAATATGATTTAGTTATTAGTTCATATATGTTAAATGAAATAAGTGATGAGAAAAAAGAGAATATTATAGAAAAAATGTGGAAAACAACAGGAAAAATATTATTAATAGTAGAGCCTGGAACTATGCAAGGATACAAAAACATAATTAATGCTAAGACAAAACTGATAGAACTAGGTGGATATATTATAGCACCATGTAAAAGTAACCAATGCAAACTAGCGGAAAATGATTGGTGTAATTTCTCTTGCAGGGTTCAAAGAACAAAAGTGCATAGAGAATTAAAAGATGGTGATGCACCTTATGAAGATGAAAAATATATGTATATTGCAGTTAGTAAAGAAAAAATTGACAACAATGACAAAAAACGAATTTTGAGACATCCAATGATACATAGTGGATTTGTAAAGTTAAAGGTATGTGATGATGAAAAAATAGAGGAAATAACAATCACCAAAAAAGATAAAGAAAAATTTAAGATAGCAAGAAAATCAAAATCAGGGGACTTAATATAAGTCTCTTTTTTCACAAAAATCCTTTTGCATAAATAAAATATGTAAGGAGGTATTTGCGATGAAATTAGGATTAGCGTTGTCTGGTGGTGGAATAAAAGGTGTAGCTCATATTGGAGTTTTAAAAGCATTTGAAGAAGAAAACATAAAAATAGATTATATATCAGGAACTTCTTCTGGAAGTATTGTAGCAACTTTATATGCTATAGGTTATAAACCAAATGAAATATATTCTATATTTAAAAATTATTATAAACAGATCAAATACATAAGCATTTGGAATATAGTTAAATTAGTGTATGGATTAACTGTAAAAGGAGAAATTATAATACAAGGACTGAATGATGGTAAGAAAATAGAAAGCATAATGAAAGAAATTTGCGAAAAAAAGAACATAAAAAATATTAATGAAATAAAAATGCCATTAATAATACCAAGTGTAAGTCTTCATAGCGGGAAAAAGTATATATTTACCTCATGTGAGAATAGAAGTTCTTATGATGATGGAAAAGAGTATATAAATGATATTGAAATAGAAAAAGCGGTAAGAGCAAGTTGTAGTTATCCAGGAGTATTTGAGCCTTTTAAATATAAAACAGATGAAATGATTGATGGTGGAATAAAGCAAAATACACCATGGAAAGAATTGCAACTCGCTGGCGCTGATAAAGTTATAGGTGTAACTTTTGAAGAATATTTAAAAGATGACGATTATATAAATATAATAGAAGTATTAGAAAGGTCACTAGGTATACTTTCTCATGAGTTGTCAAATTATGAGTTAGTAGGTCAAGAAAGGCTTTTAAAAATAAAGACAAAACATATTTCTTTACTAGATACAAGCAAAATGGATTTTTTATATGCAAAAGGATATAGTGAGGCTAAGGAATTCATAAGAAAAGGAGATATATACTAGAGAGAATTTATGTAAAATATTGTAGAAAGATGATAAATATGGTATAATTATAATGTAGAATATGCGAAGGAGGATATAAAAATGGGATGGATAATATTAGTAATTATTATATTTATTATAGCCAGCAGTATTAGAATTGTGCCACAAGCGAAAAGCTATGTAATAGAATTTTTAGGAAGTTATAAAGTAACATGGAATAATGGATTACATTTTAAGATTCCATTATTAGAAAGAGTAGCAAACATAGTATCAAGAAAGGAATTAGTTGCAGATTTTCCACCACAACCAGTTATTACGAAAGATAATGTTACAATGCAAATTGATACAGTAGTATATTATACAATTTTTGATGCGAAACTATTTACATATGGTGTAGAAAATCCAATAATGGCATTAGGAAACCTTACCGCAACTACATTACGTAATATAATAGGTGACTTAGAGTTAGATCAAACATTAACATCAAGAGATTTAATAAATAATAAAATGAGAGAAATTATCGATTTAGCAACAGATGCTTGGGGAATTAAAGTAAATCGTATAGAACTAAAAAATATAATTCCACCAAAAGAAATTCAACAAGCAATGGAAAAGCAAATGAAAGCAGAACGTGAAAAACGTCAAACATTATTAGAGGCAGAAGCTCATAAAGAATCTGTAGTATCTCGTGCAGAAGGAGATAAACAAGCCAAAATTTTAGCAGCAGAAGCAGAAAGAGATTCACAAATAGCTTTAGCAAAAGGTAAAGCCGAATCAATAAGACTTGTATATGAAGCAGAGGCTGAAGGTATTGAAATGCTAAAGAAAGCAAATGCAGATGATGGAGTTTTAACATTAAAGAAATTAGATGCATTAAAAGCAATAAGTGATGGAAGGGCAACAAAGATATTTATGCCAACAGAACTTGCAAGTGCTGCAACAGGTTTAGGGTTAACAACAGAGATGTTAGGAATAGGAAATGCACTAGGAATAGACACAAGTCCAAAAAAAATACCAAAACCACAAGCTCCAGATGATTGCTGTGATGATAAAGATGGTGTAACAGCAAAAGTGGTAAAAACTAGCAAAAATATAGAAAAAGATATAGAAGATAGGAAAGATATAGATAAAAAATAATATAGAAATCCCTCAGAAAAACTGAGGGATTTTTTTGTTACATTTGTTGTTCGCCAGGTATTAAATAATCTATTACGCCATATATTAAAGCACCTATTATAGCTGCGATCCAAGATATTGAATATCCTGCTACAAAGAATTGAGTTAGATATAGAGTTACTGCAGCTAGGATAAATCCAACAAATCCTTTACCAAAAGGGCTTGCATGTAACCCAGTAAATTTAACTATTAAATAGTCCATTATTGTTAAAACTATAGCTGCTAGACCTAAAGCCCATATATTATTAATAGAGAAACCAGGTGTAAAAAATGCAGTAATTCCAAGAACTATAGCGGCGACTATTAGTCTACCAACGATTTGCCAAACTGTACTTGCACCACTTTGAGTATTATTATCAATACGACTGTTATCCATTTAGTTTACCTCCTAAAAATCGAATTCATAGAATGAGAAATGAAATTTCTCAGTTATATTATTTACTTAAAAAAATTTTTTATTCAAAAATCATAGCATAAATTCTAATAAAATTGGAAAAGATAATACAAAAATATTTTTTATTGTTTTGATAAGGAGAACCTATGTTAGTAATTTTTGTAAGATCTATCATATTATATATAATTATTTTAATTGTTATGAGATTAATGGGAAAAAGAGAAATCGGACAACTTCAACCATTTGAATTGGTAATAGCAATCATGATAGCCGACTTAGCATCAATCCCAATGACCGAAGGAGGAATTCCAATTTCAAATGGAATTATCCCTATTTTAGGACTATTAGTAATGCATTTAGTTATTTCTATAATAAATATGAAAAGTATAAGAATGAGAGAAATTATTTGTGGAAAGCCATCTATATTGATATATAGAGGAAAGATTGACGAAAAAATGCTAATAAAAGAAAGATTTACTATAAACGAATTGGAAGAAAGACTAAGAGGTAATAATATCAATAATATTGGAGATGTAGAATATGCAATACTAGAAACTAGTGGACAACTAACTGTAATTCAAAAACCAAACAAGAGAACAACTATACCAGAAGATTTTAACATAATGCCAGATTATGAAGGAATACCATATGACTTAGTTATTGATGGTGTTATTATGACTGAAAATTTGAAAAAAATTGAAAAAGATTATAATTGGTTAGAAGAAGCAACGCAAAAGTTTGGATTTAATCCAGAAGAAGCTTTATTAGTAACTTTAGACGGAAAAGGACAAATATTTTGTCAGAAAAAAGATGATAAATAACAGAAAGGAAATATTAATATGAAAAAAGAAATTATAATCTGTTTTATTGTTGTAATTGCAGTTGTTATTTTAAATATAGTAACAGTAAATTACACAAAAGAAAGCGTAACAAGTATTAGAAGTCAACTAGATAATATAAGAGAAGATATAAAACAAGGAGAAGACATTAACATAATCTCTCAGAAGATATCAGATCTAAAAAGTAATTGGGAAGATAGATACAATATATTATCATTTTATATAGAACATAATGAATTAGAAAAAGTACAGCTATACATTGTTGGATTAGATAGTAATATAAGTTCAAATGAGTATAATCAAGCAACAGAAGAGTTAGATAAATGTAGCTTTATATTGGAGCATCTACAAGATAAATATAGTTTTCAAATGGGAAATATATTTTAAAAAAGTAATGCAATAGACGAAAGAAGTATTGATGATATAATCGAAAAACAAAGATTAAATAAAATGCTATTTTTACTTACTAAACAATACTAATCAAAAATAAAAAACCATAACTTTGTTATGGTCAGACTGTTGACAAAGTATTTTTGTTAAAAGTCTTTCTTTTTAATAAAAAATGTTGTAAAATAAACTTGTCCATAG
>CANQQQ010000027.1 GCA_947626025.1 uncultured Clostridia bacterium | reverse complement strand
AAAATATTAGCACTAAAATAAAAATTTAGTGCTAATAAATAAAATTTTTTAAGACATTTTCAAAAATGATTGACATAGTTTTTTTATATTTAATTATGATAATTTTATTAATTTAAAATCTGTATAATCGCAACTAACCAATTTTATATCTATTCCATCTACATTTCCTACTACTGCTTCTTCATGTGCTTCACCATGTAAATGCCCATATATGCATTTCTTTACATTGTAGTTTTTCATTATTTGTATGAACCTAGAATTTTCCATCATATCTTTATTAGTTGGTGGATAATGCATGCAAACTATAATTTCTTTATCATCTCCATATTTATTAATTCCATCCTTTAAAGATAGTTCTAATCTTAGTGTTTCTCTTTTATATATCTTTTCATTATCTTCATCATTGTCAGTAATTGTCCAACCTCTCGTTCCTGAGACTATTTTATCTTCTATTAAATAAGAATTATTATATAAAATATCTATATTATTAAAACAATTTGTTTCAAAAAACTCTTTGATTTTATTTGCGGTTCCCCACCAATAATCATGATTTCCCTTTAATATTATTTTTCTCCCTGGTAATTCATTTAAATATTCAAAGTCTGGCTTTACTTCCTCAAAAGTCATTCCCCAAGAAAAATCTCCTGGCAATAATATAGTATCTTCATTTTTCACTGTTTTTAACCAATTATTTTTTATTTTTTTTTCGTGATCATTCCAATTATTTCCAAATACATTCATAGGCTTATTGGTACTAAAGGATAAATGTAGATCTGAAATTGCATATATTGACATAATCAACATCCCTTCCGAAAAATATAATTTTTTAAATTTCACCTATTTTTAAGTTTGGTACTGCATTAAGATCTAGCCCTGATATTCTCCCTGCTATAAAATTATAATATCCTGCAGATGCTATCATAGCTGCATTATCTGTGCATAGTTTTAATTCTGGATAATATACATGTATTTTTAACTTTTCACCTAAATCTTTAAACTTTTCCCTAATATATGAATTTGCTGATACTCCTCCCGCTAAAGCAATTTTCTCAACTTTCATATTTTTTATGGCTTTTTCTGTGTTATTTATTAGCATATCTGTCGTAGCTTTTTCAAAACTTGCACATAGATCCGCTTTATTAATATTTGGCTCTTTATGATTTAAGTTTAATACCGCTGTCTTTATCCCACTAAAACTAAAATCTAAGTTATCAAAATAAGTCTCAGGTAACTTAATATTCGCCTGTCCTTCTTTTGCAAGCTTATCAATTTTAGGTCCACCTGGATATTCTAATCCAATTACTCTTGCGACCTTATCATAGGCTTCTCCTATAGCATCATCTCGTGTTTTACCTAATATTTCAAATTCTGTGTAATTTTTCACATAAACTAAATGTGTATGTCCTCCAGAGATTACAAGACACAAAAATGGTGGTTCTAATTCTGAAAAGTTAATGTAATTCGCTGCTATATGTCCTTCTATGTGATTAACCCCAACTAGTGGCTTATCAAGTGCAAAGCTTAGAGCCTTAGCATATCCTACTCCTACTAAAAGTGCTCCTACTAATCCAGGTCCATATGTACATGCTACTATGTCTATATCATTAAAATTCAAATTTGCTTCTTTAAGTGCAAACTTAGTAACGTTAGAGATATTTTCTATATGTTTTCTTGATGCTATCTCTGGTACTACTCCTCCAAACTGCTTATGAATTTCAATCTGCGTATTTATTACATTTGTAAGTACTTCTCTCCCATTCTTTACTATTGCTACTGAAGTTTCATCGCAACTTGATTCAATTCCTAGTGTAATTATATCTTTCATATTGGTATAATTCCTTTCTAAAACTCATAGAGGTACGGAACACCGTACCTCCATATATATTCTAAAATAATGACAGTAAAAATCCTACTGCATTAACTATAACTGTAAATATCCATTGCATAATAGGTGTTATTATGATACTTGATAAATTTGTAACCCATAATACTAAAAACGCCATATAAAACCACATTTCATGATCATATATCCAATTTCTAATATTATATGGCATAAATCTTATAAATATTTTTGAACCATCTAATGGTGGTAATGGTAATAAATTAAATACTCCTAATCCTATATTTAATGTAATAGCATATTCAATCATCTCTATTACAACTTCTCCTGGAGTAACTGATAGAAATGATAATCCTGCATATTTTAAAATTAATCCATATATTAAAGTAAATATAAACGCTAGTATAAAGTTCATTACAGGACCTGCTAGAGCTACTAATGCTTCTCCATTCTTTCTATGTTTTGGATCAAAATTACTTGAATCTATTTGTACAGGTCTTCCCCAACCAATTCCACAAAACATTAACATCATAATACCTATAGGGTCTAAGTGCTTTAATGGGTCTAAGCTTAATCTACCTTGCAAGCGAGGAGTATCATCTCCTAGTTTTACAGCCATCCATGCATGTGCAAATTCATGAAAAGCAATTGCAATTATTACTCCTGGTATTGTTAATAATAATGACAATATTCCGGCTGATCCCATATTCATTACACGAATAATTACTATTATAGCAAGAATCACATATAAAGATCTTCTATCAAAACTAAACATTTATATCCTCCTAAAAATAATTCTATTATAATAAAGTGATATATTTACATATATTGAATTACATTTTTTGTATAACATCAGAATAATATTCTTCATTAAAAATTTTCTTATTTACTATATCATATATTTATTAAAATTACAATTATTTATATTATATTTTACTAACTGTATTTTTTATATCTAAAAGAATCCTTTAGTTATACACCTTTCAATCTTTACTAGCTGTAAAGGAAAACCTTAAAATGATACAATTTCTCACTTTGTTCGGAAACTCGAACCGACAAGAAGAAAAAGTGGCATAGCCACTTTTCTTGTACCAATAATATATTAAAACTTAATCTATATATAAATTATCCTTAAAACTATATATAGCCTTAAGGATAATTCTTTTGTTTCTGTTTTTGTTCGCAGTAGTCCCAAAATGACATACCGCAATACGTTGGCTCTACTTTTCTTATTTTTTCCTTTTTCTCTTCATCTCTTTTACTTTCAGTTTTAGGAGGAAGTATCAAGAAAGTAGCTGCACATTCGTATAAATCTTTTTTTGTCATAGGTTAGCCCTCCTGAAATTCTACAAAACCAACTCTTAGTTACTAACTATATTATACCAAATTTTTAGCAAGAAGTCAATTTATGTAAATGATTTATGTTGTTACTCTTGCATCTTCTTCTTTTAATATATTTTCGACTTTTCTATTTTTCGTTTAACCATTTTTTGTTATCTATTGACGGTCTGAAAGTGGTTTCATAGTTGGGAAAAACAAAATATCTCTAATTGAAGCTGAATCTGTTAATAGCATTATTAATCTATCCAGACCAATTCCCATTCCTCCTGTAGGTGGCATACCTATTTCTAGTGCATTAACAAAGTCTTCATCCATTCCTCCTGCTTCTTCGTCTCCTTTTTCTTTAGCCTCTACCTGCTTCATAAGTCTTTGATATTGGTCTATCGCATCATTTAATTCTGAATATGCATTTCCATATTCTCTTCCACCAATAAATAATTCAAATCTTTCAACTAGACTTGGATTATCTTTCTTTCTTTTTGTAAGTGGTGATACTTCTACTGGATAATCCATTATAAATGTTGGTTGAATTAAAGTTTCCTCAACAAATGTTTCAAAAAATTCATTTATAATATGTCCTCTAGTGTTCTTAATGTCATCATATTCTACTCCCTTTTGTTTAGCTAATTTCTGAGCTTCTTCATCTGTTTTAATTGTATTAAAATCAACACCTGTTACTTCTTTAATTGCATCTATCATTGTAATTCTTCTCCATGATGGAGTTAAATCAATTTCTGTTCCTTGATAATTAATTTTGGTAGTCCCTAAAGCATTTTGAGCAACTGTAGAAATTAATTGTTCTGCCATATTCATCATATCGTTATAATCTTCATAAGCAGAATAAAATTCCATAACTGTAAATTCTGGATTATGCTTAATATCCATTCCTTCATTTCTAAAGTTTTTACCGATTTCAAATACTTTATCGAATCCACCAACAATTAGCCTCTTTAAATTTAACTCTGGTGCAATTCTTAAATACATTTGTAAATCAAGTGTATTATGATGAGTAACAAAAGGTCTTGCAGCATCACCCGTAGCTACTGTCGTAAGTGTTGGAGTTTCTACTTCCATATAACCTTTTTCATCCATAAATTTTCTTATTTCTTTCATAATTTTGCTTCTTATAATAAAGGTTTCCTTTACTTCTGGATTTACTATTAAATCAACATATCTTTGTCTATATCTTAAATCTTCATTTTTTAAACCATGGAATTTTTCTGGTAATGGTCTTAATGACTTTGTAAGTAAAACAGCCTCTTTTGCATGAATTGATATTTCTTCAGTTCTAGTTTTAAATACAAATCCTTTTATTCCTATAATGTCTCCAATATCCCATGTTTTAAAAGCTTTATAAGTTTCTTCTCCTAAATCGTTTATACTTACATAGCTTTGTATTCTGCCTTCACTATCTTGTAAAGTACAAAAAGATGCTTTTCCCATTATTCTTTTTGCCATTATTCTTCCTGCAATACTTACATCTTTTCCCTCTAATTCCTGATAGTTGTCTTTTATATTCTTGCTTGTATGTGTTCTATCATATTTAGTTATTGCAAATGGATCTTGTCCATTTTGTTGTAACTCTATTAATTTTTCTCTTCTAATTTGTATAAGATGGTTCTCATCTACTTCTGGCTCTACATTATTATTTTGCTCATTCATATTATCACTTTTCCCCTCTCATTAATTGTATTAGAAATTCTCAATATTTAAAAATATCTAATATTATATAATAATATTGCTTTAAAATCAATATATTTAGCATAAAAAGAGGTTACACATTGTAACCCCCTGATTTATTCTTCTTCATCCTCATCTTCTTTTTCAGCATCATTTGTTAAACTATTCTCAAATGCTTTGTTAAAATTGTCTCTTATTTTTTTCTCTATCTCATTTGCTATTTCTGGATTTTCTTCTAAGTATTTCTTTGTATTTTCTCTACCTTGTGCAATTTTCTCTCCATTATAGCTAAACCATGAACCACTTTTCTCTACAATATCAAGATTTACCGCTAAATCTAGTATATTTCCTTCTCTTGAAATTCCTTTTCCATATAAAATATCAAATTCAGCCTCTCTAAATGGTGGAGCTACTTTGTTTTTTACTACTTTTACTTTGGCTCTATTTCCTATGACTTCTCCATCTTGTTTTATATTTTCTACTTTTCTTATATCTAGTCTTACAGATGCATAGTATTTTAATGCTCTACCTCCAGTTGTAGTTTCAGGGTTTCCAAACATTACTCCTACTTTTTCTCTTAATTGATTAATAAATATTATAACAGTTTTTGATTTATTCACTGCACCAGCTAATTTTCTTAATGCTTGAGACATTAATCTTGCTTGTAAACCAATGTGAGAATCTCCCATATCTCCATCAATTTCTGCCTTTGGAACTAATGCTGCAACAGAATCTACAACTATTACATCTAAAGCTCCGCTTCTAATTAAAGCTTCTGTTATTTCAAGTGCTTGTTCTCCAGTATCTGGTTGTGAAACTATTAAATTATCTATATCTACACCTAGATGTTTTGCATATACTGGATCTAGTGCATGTTCTGCGTCTATAAATGCAACTTCTCCATTTTCTTTTTGTGCTTCTGCTATTACATGTAAAGCTAAAGTTGTTTTTCCTGAAGACTCTGGTCCATATATTTCTATAATTCTTCCCCTTGGAACTCCTCCTATTCCCAAAGCAATATCTAAGCTTAATGCTCCTGTAGAAATTGCTTCTACTTCCATAGCTTTAAAATCTCCTAATTTCATAACAGAACCTTTTCCAAATTGTTTTTCTATTTGCCCCATTGCCATTTCCAAGGCTTTTTTTCTTTCATTATTTGTTTCATTCATTTATATTCATTCCCTTCAATATTTTTTTAAAACGTATGTTTGTATTTAATATATACTATTAGTTTTTTTTTGTCAACATTTTTTTCAAATTTTTTTCTTTTTTAATATAATTGTTTGCAAAATGAGTAGGCGTAAAGCCTACTCTGCAAATATACTATTTTTTTAAATCTCAAAGTAAAATTCCACACCACCTTGTTTATTCTCCACACCATATTTTTTTCCTGTTCTCTCCATTATTGCCTTTACTAGTGCTAGTCCTATTCCTGTGCCACCGTCTTGTCTATTTCTGGATTCATCGACTTTATAAAATCTTTTCCAAATCCTATCTAAATCTTCTTCTTTTATATTATCTCCTGTATTAAATACTGATACCCTAGTCTTATCTTCTCTCTTCTCTATACTTATTACTATTTCTTTTTTTCCATCTACTTCTTTTGCATTTTTTATAGCATTTGTAAAATAGTTATTTATTATTTGTTCAATATAAAATTCATCAGCAAATACATTCACTTTATCATTATTATTATAAATCAATTCTATATTTTTTTCATTAATCATTACTTGTGATTTTCTTATAGTTTCGGATATTAATTCTGTTAAATCAAATTCTGAATTATTAAATTCTAATTCTCCATATTCTATTTTTATTAACTCTAATAATTTTCTTACTAAAGTATCCATTTTATTAGTTTCATCAAGTATTACTTCAGCATAGAATTTTCTGCTTTTTTCGTCCTTTGCAATATTCTCAACCAACCCTTCTGCATACCCTTGAATTAAAGCTATTGGTGTTTTTAATTCATGTGATACATCTGAAATAAATTGCTTTCTCATTTCATCAGTTTTGGATTTTTCCTCAATATCCTTCTCTAATTCTATATTAGTATTTCTTAATTGCTTAATTGTTTTTTCCATGGTATTTGACATTGCATTTATACTCTTTCCTAGATTATCTATTTCATCATTAGTATTTGTTTCTTTATATTTTGTACTAAAATCTAATTTAGACATTTTTTGAGCTACTTCATTTAACTGTAAAATTGGATCTGTAAATTTTCTAGATATAATTACTACTATAACTCCACTTATAATAATTGTAAAGAAGCCTATTAATTGTAAAATACTATTAGATATTTTTACACTTTCTGTTATTGATGCTATCGGTACCCTTATATATAATTTGTATCCATTATCTAGTGTTGATGTTAAATATATAAATTTGTAACCTGTTGTAATGTCTTGTGATTGATTTATAGTTATTTTATCTCCTGAATATATTGCACTTGCATTATGTAAAAATTCTCTTTTTATAATTATATTCATATAGTCTGGAGCAAAATCACTATTTGATATATATAACGTTGTATTGTACTCTGTTGTAATTAAAATCTCAAAGTTATAATTTACCTCTAATTCTTTTAATTTTGATTCTATGTCACTTTGCTCTTCACTATTGTAATATGTATTTATTGATTTATATGCTTCTAATAAGCTTTTTTCTTTTGAAAATATGTAAAATCTTTCTAATATAATATTATTTGCTGTTATAAAAAGTATTATTATTATTATTATTGTTATACTTAATGTTAGAAATAATCTTGTTCTTATAGATTTTATTCTGTTCTGCATTTTTATAATATCCCCTTTACATTTACTTAGTCTCAAATTTATAACCAATTCCTCTAACAGTTTTTATATATTTTCCTTTTTTTCCTAACTTATGTCTAATTTTCTTTATATGACTATCAATAGTTCTTGAATCGCCATAATAATCATAATTCCATACATTATTTAATATCTTATCCCTTGAAAGTGCAATTCCTACATTATCAAGCAAATATTTAAGTAATTCATATTCTCTTAGGCTCATCTCTACATCCTTACCATCAACAGTTACAGTTCTTGCCTTATCGTCGATTTCTATTCCTGATTTTTGAACATCATCATTTGAATTTTCTAATATCTTTCCTCTTCTTAATATTGCCTCTACACGTGCAACTAAAATCTTTGGGCTAAATGGCTTTGAAATGTATTCATCTACCCCTAATTCAAATCCGAATAATTCATCTTGTTCTTCTCCTCTTGCTGTTAACATTATAATTGGTACTTGTGATGTCTGCCTTATTTGTCTTAATACAGACCAACCATCAAGCTTTGGCATCATTACATCTAGAATTATTAATGAAATTGTATCTTTTTCCATGTTAAATATTTCTAGTGCTTCTTCTCCATCTTTTGCTTGTAAAATCCTGTATTCTTTTTGTTCTAAAAAATCTTTAATTAAAGTTCTCATTCTTTGTTCATCATCAGCAATTAATATTGTATTATTCTTCATATTTTATATCTCTCCTTATATAGTACTTATATAAAATTTTTATATTTTTTTTATGTAATCTATGTGAATTTTACGTAAAAAACATAATTAACAAAAGCTACCATTATTTATTGTTAATGGCAGCTTCTTTATTCCATCTTAGAACTTTTATGTTTTTATATATCTCTAATATCTTGCTATATTTTTGATATTCGTCTTCCCATAAAACGTTAGGTACTTTATCAAATGCAGAAAATACTTTTTCCGCTTCCATTAAAAAAACTATTTGCTCTTTTTGAGACATTTCTTCATATCCCTTTGACACTTTATATAAACTCTCTAAAACTTGATTTGCTTGTATAAAATCCCAAAAGTCTTTTACATTCATCCCAGCTAATTTTATTTGCATTACAGAATATGCAAATAAAGCAAATACAATTAAAATTAATATATATACTATTATTAATAAAATCACGTTTATTATCTCCTTATTATCTCCTATGTTTTTATTTTAACATATATAATTCCTTTTTTCAAGGACTTGTAAAACTATACAAACCTTTTGTCTAGATTGCTTGAACACTCTCTTAAGAAGAATTTATCCGTTTGTCCTGCAATATAGTCTATAACCATTCTTTTTAGACTTGTATTATTTTTATATTCTTTGCTTCTACAATTTATATATCCATATAAGTTTTTTTGTGAAAATGGTAAATTATCTGAAATTTCAATATTATTTTTATAGTCTTTGCCATCTAATAGATTTAAGTAAATATTATACATATTTATAAAAGCTTTTTCTAAATCATCTCTATTCTTACATGCTTCTACTGAACCATAAATATTTTTATAATTCCAATTTCTTAAATCAATTAATGCTTTAAAAATATTCTGTGAAAATTGTAAATACTCTTTGTCTATACTATTCTTTATTACATCTAAAATTAATGTATTTACAATACTTGAATTATTATCTCCTAATACTTCTGTAATGTCACTTGGTACATCTTCTCTTTTTATTACTCCAATAGTTATTGCATCTTCTATATCTCTTCCTATATATGCAATTACATCTGATAACCTTACTACACATGCTTCTAAAGTCATAGCTTTTATACTCTTGCTATATCCTTCTATATTAAATACACTATTTAATTCATATAATAAGTCTTCTTTTTTCTTATCTCTCTTTGGCTCATATTTATTAAGTAGTAATTCTCCATTATGTGCTAATATTCCATCTAACACTTGTACACTAATATTAATATTTTCAATATCTTTTAATATTCTAACACTTTGTGCATTATGGCAAAAATATCCTATCTTTTCTTTTTTACAAATTTCATTTAGAAACTTTTCTCCTGTATGCCCAAAAGGACTATGGCCTATATCATGTCCTAAGGATATTGCTTCAATTAAATCTTCATTTAACCTTAATGCTCTCCCTATAGTTCTTGCAATTTTAGATACTAATTGTACATGTAATACTCTATGAGTAATATGGTCATTATCAGTAAATGAATAAACTTGTGTTTTATCTATATATCTTGTATATCCTTGTGAATGAATAATTTTATCTATATCTCTAAAAAATTCTGGTCTAATATCCTTTTTATCTTTATTCAATCTAATAGCATCATTAGATTTACAAGCATTTTGAGATAATAAAGACTCGTGCTCTAACATAACCCATTTAACATCTTCAAATATATCTTTTTCTCTCACAAGCAATCTCCTTTCATTTACTCTTCGAACTTATGTTTTTTTGCAGCATTTATAAGCCCTGCAAACAATGGTCCTGGTTTATCAGGTCTTGATTTAAATTCTGGGTGGAATTGCCCTGCTATAAAGTATAGATGATTTATATTTTCAACCATTTCAACAAGTCTTCCATCTGGTGAAGTTCCAGATATTATTAAACCTTTTTCTTCTAGCATTTCTCTATATTTATTGTTAAATTCATATCTATGTCTATGCCTCTCCTCAATTTCTGTTTTGCCATATAATTTGTTTGCAAGACTTCCTTCTTTAATAATACATGGATATGTACCAAGTCTCATTGTTCCGCCTTTATCTTCTATTTCTTTTTGATCATCCATTATATGTATTAATGGATTTTTACAGTTCTCATCAAATTCTTCTGAGTTTACATCTTCTAGCTTTAATACATTCTTTGCAAATTCAATTACACTCATTTGCATCCCTAAACATATCCCTAAGAATGGAATATTATTTTCTCTTACATATTCTATTGTGTTTATCATCCCTTCTATTCCTCTATCGCCAAATCCTCCTGGGACTACTACTCCATCTATTCCTTCTAAAACTTGTGCAACATTTTGTCTAGTTATAGGCTCTGAATCTATAAATCTAACTTTAACTTTTACATTATTTGCAAAACCACCATGTTGCAAACTTTCGGCTACTGATAAATAAGAATCTTCTAATTTTATGTATTTTCCTACAATAGCTATTGTAACTTCTTCATTTCCTATTTTTCTTATATTATCAATCATTTTTTGCCATTCTTCGTTTTTAGCTTCCTTTTTATCTAAATGTAAATGTTCACATACATCTAAGGCTAATCCTTCCTCTTCTAGCATTAATGGTACAGCATATAAATTATCTGCTGTTAAATTTTGAATAACATTTTCTTTTCTAACATTACAAAATAATGCTATTTTTTCTTTCATTTGCTTACTAACTTCTTGTTCTGAACGACATACTAAAATGTCTGGCTTTATTCCTAGTGATTGTAAATCTTTTACAGAGTGTTGTGTTGGTTTTGATTTTAATTCATTTGAACCATATATATAAGGTAATAAAGTTACATGAATATAGCAAACATCATCTGATGATTTTTCTAGCCCAACTTGTCTTATAGCTTCTATAAAGGCTAAACTTTCTATATCTCCAACAGTTCCTCCTAATTCTGTTATTACGATATCTACGTCTGTGTCTTCAAAAGCATATATTCTATCTTTTATTTCGTTTGTAATGTGAGGTATAACTTGAACTGTTTTTCCTAAATAGTCTCCTCTTCTTTCTTTATCTATTACAGATTGATATATTTTTCCTGAAGTAACACTTGACATTTTTGTTAGGTTTACATCAGTAAATCTTTCATAGTGACCTAAATCCAAATCTGTTTCTGCTCCATCATCTGTTACAAAAACTTCTCCATGTTCATAAGGACTCATAGTACCTGGATCTACATTTATATAAGGATCAAATTTTTGATTTGTTACTTTATATCCTCTATTTTTTAATAATCTTCCTAAAGACGCAGCAGTTATTCCTTTACCTAATCCTGATACTACTCCTCCGGTTACAAAAATATACTTTGTATTCATGTTTATCTCTCCTTTTGTTATTAATTATATATCAAAAAATCATTATACAATAAAAAACGACATACAATAATCGCTATTTACTTTTAATAATTCGCCTATTTATCCAATATGAAGAATTTCCTTCAATAGAATAAATTTCCTACTATATAAAAAAATAGATTAAATTAAAACCTTTCAGGGTTTTTTTTTAATCTATCTCTTAAAGATGTATATATAATATCATATCTCGACAAATTATGCAATAGTTTTATTACATTCCGTATTGAATATTTAATTAATCGCTCTAAATCAGGCATTCTATTAACTACTTCTTTTGGACAATATTTTTTTACATATTCATCATTTTCATTTAAAATTGCTTCTCTAATTTTAGTAGCTGATAGTCCATTAAATTCATTATCTCTTGAAAAAAATCTAAAGTTAATTCTTTCTATTAATTCATCTTCAAACCAGCCTTTTATCTTTTTAGGTTCTTCTGAACAATAGTAAGAAAATTCTTTTACTCCCATATTTCCTACAACATTATAATAAATCAATCTTCCCCATTCTTTGTCATCATTGTTTTCTTCTGAAGACCAATCTACTAATGTTATTATTTTAATTCTATCCTTAACAAAAATTTTATCTCTAAAGTATTCACTTATTGCCTTATCTACTATTTCCTTTCTTAATTCTATATGAAATGGATTTCTTTCATTTCCACATTTATCTGCACTTCCTATTATCACAAGCACTTCATCATTTTCTTTTAAAGCATTTTCAATCATCCATAAATGTGCATTATGTATTGGTTGCATTCTACTTAAAAAAACTCCTACTTTTTTCATAATTCTAACCTTTCTATGCATTTTTATTTGTTTTACTAATTTTATCATATATTAAGCTATAATACTACTAATTTTATTATTTTTTAAATATTTCAATTTATACAGTAATATAAACTATTTGAATATGGACTTTTTCTTAAAAATATTGTAAATTATTTTATGTTACTTATATTATTTGTACAAAATTTTTATGAAAGAAGGTATTTTAATGGAAAAAAGAAATTTAAGAACAAAAACATTAAGTGATTTTAAAATGAAAATTATTGATTTAAAATTTAGACTTAGCAAAATCACCTATGCTGAAAGAACAAATGAAACCTTTATTCAAATACTAGAGAGATATATTGAGCAAAAGTACAAAGATAACATAATAGGAGATTCTACCTATACTAGAGATTTAGATACAAAAAAAGAAATTGAAAAAACTTGTAGCAACTTCATATATAAACCCATACAAAAAATTACTGTTGAAGACATTGAAGATGCTAAAGATAATATTAGACAATATTCTAATAATTCTATTACTAAAATCTGGAGATTATTAAATAAAACATTTAATATAGCACTATCAAGAAGAAAAATTGCTTTCAATCCGATGAATGATGAAACTTTAAATAAACCTATTTCAAACAAAGAAACAAGAAAAATACAAGCCCTAACAGTTAAGGAAGAACATAAACTCATTGAATGTTTAAAATCAGATAAAGTTAATAGCCTATATAGGCTAATTGTTCTATTGCAATTAAATACTGGAATGAGAATTGGAGAAATTTTGGCACTTTCTGAAGACTGTATAGACTTAAGAAAAAATACCATCACTGTATATAGAACTTTAACTAAAAAAGGTAATCAGTATGTTTTAGGCAAACACACAAAAACTTATAATCGAAAAACCAATATAGATAAAGGCAAAAGAAGCTTCCCTATGACACCTGAAACTCGAGAAATTATTTTAGAAATTTTAAAGCAAAAGCAAAAAAATGCTGATAACTTATTATTCTGGGACTCAAAAAGAGACTGCTTGATAATACCAAAAAGGATAAATGATTTTTTAAAAACTCTTAATAAAAACAATATATCAAATTATTTGAAAACTCATACTTTAAGACATACTTTTATTACTCGTTGTCAAGAAAAGTCTATTGCATTAGTAGTTATCCAAGCAATGGTAGGTCATATTGAAGGTAGTAATATAACTAGCGATACGTATACTTCTGTCTCTTTGGATTTCATGAAAAAAGAAGTAAAAAAGCTTTGCCCCAGAAGACCATGAACATAAAATAGAACTTACAAAAGTTCTTATAGCACCAACATGTAAAACTGATGGAGAAGGAGTTTATACATGCGCTTGTGGTAATTTACCAGAAGAAGTTAGAACAATCCCTGCTTCAGCAGAATATCATGACTATGTATACAACAGAACAGAAGGATTATATAAGATTTATGTATGTAGTGTATGTAATGAGACAAAAGTAGAGAAAATTGAAGGTGAAGCACACGTTCATAATTATGTTGAAACATATAGAGAAGAAGCTACATGTACAAAAACAGGTAAAATAATTAAAACATGTAATGTTGAAGGTTGCCCAGCAGATGAAAAAATAGTAACAGAAACAATACCTATGATAGACCACGTTTCTGATACTGCAATAGGAAAAGGTTATATAATAACACCAGCAACAAAATGTTCTGCAGATGGTGAAGAAAGGGTAACATGTAAAGTTTGCGGTCAAGAATTTATTAGACCAATTTCTGCTCACAACTATGATAACGGAGTTGTAGCAGTAGCTGCTAAATGTACAGAAACTGGAACAATGAAATATACATGTAAAGACTGTGGAGCAACTAAGACTGAAGATATAGAAGCATTAGGACATAATTTAGGAACAACTATCGAATTAGTAGCCCCAACATGTGAAAAAACAGGAATATCAGAAAAAGTTTGTAGCCGTTGTGGATATGAAGAAAAAACAGTAACAAAAGCTTTAGGTCATGCTGGAGCAAAAGGTGACTTATGCTATTTTGATGCAAAAGGAAATAAATTAGGAACAGTAGAAAGTATGAAAGAATTAAATGCTTGTGAATATGATACAGGATATGAATATACATGTTCAAATTATAATTCTGATACTGCACAAAATCATTGTAATGAAAAAGAAGGAAAAGTAGTAGAAATTGTAAAGAAAGCAACAGGACACACAATAGATACTACAAAACCTGTCAGTGAAGGATATGCAACTTTAAAATTAACAAAAGTACCAGGAGAAGATAATGTATATACATATAATGAAAAAGATATGTATGTAACAGACGAAGATGGAATTGTAATAGAGAAAACTGGAACTGTAGATTGTAGTCATGAAAAAGTAAAAGCATTTACATGTGCAAATTGCGAAAAAGATCAAATAGTTGTTCTTCAAGAGAGAACTGCTCACACTGGAAGTGTAGTAACAGTTCCAACAACATGTACAACCAAGGGATATACATTAACATCTTGTACAAAATGCAATAAAGTAATAAAAGAAGTAGATGAAAAAGCAAAATTATTAGAACATGAATATACATTTGTAGCAGCAACATGTACAGAAGCAGCATACATCAAATGTGATATAGGTGGAGAAAAATATACAGATTATGTAAGTAAAGTAGACAGTGATAAAGTTGTTGCAGACTTGGAACTAAATGCTGATCAAAAAGCAGAATTAACAAATAATACACCATTAGGACATGATATTGTATCAAAAGATGGAACAAAAGGATATTGTTCACGTTGTGAAAAATGGATTGAAGGAGCAGCAGAAAAGATAGAAGCAGCTGAAATTGAAGAAGATCTTCTTGGCCAAGAATTAGAAAACTTACAAAAAGATGTAGTTATAACTGATGGATATAAATTAAAAGGAGAGTTAAAATATGTATCTGAATTTGAAGAATTTAACAGTTCAAATGAAACTGAACAATCAGGAAACTATTTAGCACTTTCTTTTGATATTGCTGCTGACGACAAAATAAATGTTAAAGTATATGATAATGGTAGCTTAAGACTAAAAAATGGAACTACAGAAGGTACAACTCTTACTAATGCAGATAGTACTATAATAATTAGAGTTACAGATAAAACTAATAAAATAGTACTTACTTTCTATAATGGAGAAAATATTAAAAATGTCATAACTTTAGACCCAACAACATTAACACTAGCACCTGCTGATGAATAGTCATTAATAGGTTATAATTTAATTAACTAAGAAAGAGAGGCTTAAGCCTCTCTTTCTATATATAAATACATATTCATATTATTTTGCTGCTTCATAATAGAACGTTACAGTTACAGGTAATGTTATATAACCAGTTTTATCTTTAAATGTTATGCTAAATCCTTCACCAATATCAGAAGGCGTTAACCAAATCATAAAGCTGTTTTCAGTAGCATTTGGATTCCATGCTTTCATTTGAGTTAAGTCTGTATCCCCTTTTTCAAATGCGTAATTTCCTGATGTTATTATTAAATTTTCTGCTTTTATACCTACATCTAGCATTATACCTATAGAATTTTTCCTAGAGTCATCCTCATGACTGAAATTATTTTCTTTCTGTTTTATTGTTACAATGTTATCTTTTATATCAACAGTAACATTATTCATTCTATCTTTTAATTCTGCGTCAACAGTTCCTCCTCCATTACTTTCAAAAGTATTTGTATCTGCTGGAACTGTTTCATCTTCATCTACAGCTATTGCTGCTCCTTCAATCCATTTACCTTCATTTGCACAATATCCTTCGGTACCACGATTTGCTACAATTTTATGTCCTTTTGCTGGATTATAGTCAGTAAAGTTTGTAATAGATTGATCAGCTGTTAATACTCCTGCATCTTTTAAGATTTTTGTTAATTGATCAATTAAGTCTTTTTCTGCATCTGTTCCTGAATCTACTTTTGATTTTAATTCTGTTATTTCATCTTTGTCAATTTCATCAGGACATCTTGTGCATTTGATTGTTGCAGGTGTAGTACATGTTTCTGCTACGTATACATAGTTATGTCCTAATGCTTTTTCTCCAGTTTCTTCTGTTATTTTTTCATTACATCCTGTACATGTATATGTTCTATATCCATCAGCAGTACATGTAGCACCATATACTACTTCTGATCCAGCTAGTGGTGTATGATCTGCTTTTTCTGTAATTACTACTGCTTGTTCTTGTTGACAGTTAGCACATTTAAATACTTTTGCTTCAACGTGTGTACAATCTGCTTTTCCACCTTCTGCAACTACATATTTATTTGTGTTTGCATCTTTTACAGGATTTCCTTTTGCATCAGCAAGAACAGCTCCTGTTTTTACTGCTACTGATGAATCAATTCTATGTCCTAATTTCTTTGCTAAGACTTTTACTTGAATTTCATGACATGCAGTACATTCATAAGCTTCTATTAAATCATGTTCACAATCTGCAGCTGTTTTTTCTGTATCAATTTTATCTGAATCGAAAACTTCTTTTCCGCCTTCTTCTTTTGTAAGTACATAGTTTCCGTTTTCATCTAAGGTTTTAGCCCATCCTTTTACTGGATTGCCTGTATGTTCTAATTTCTTTGTAATTTCCTTTTTTTCATCTCCACAAACTTTACAAACGCTTAAAGTTAATCCGTCAACTTTGCAAGTTGCTTCTGTTACAGTAACTGGAGTTGTATAATCATGATCTATCATTTCTGTTGCTTCTACTTTTGTAGCTCCACATACAGAACATTTATATGTGATACTTCCTTCTGCTGTACATGTTGCAGCTACCTCAGATTCTTTTACATATTTATGAGCAGGTATTGTTCTTGTGAATACTCTATGACATACATCACAAGTTACTTCTTCTGCACCGTCTGTTACACATGATGTAACCCCTGCTACTATTTTTCCAGATCCTACTGGAGTTGATGATGTATGATCTATCATAGGTATTACTTCTTCTATAACATCACCACATTTTGTACATTGTTTAAATACTTTTCCTTCAGTAGTACATGTTGCTTCGATTTTTGATTCTGCAACTTCAACATAATCATGTTCATGAGCTTCTTCGCTAACTACTTCTGAATATGTATTTCCACAGATTGAACATTTATAAACTTTTATGTTGTCTGCACCTTCAATTTGAACTTCATGATAATCATGATATTCATCTGATGCTGGAAGTACATCTACTTTTTCTTCTCCACAAACTGAACATTTATAAGATGCTTCTCCATCCTCTAAACATGTAGCTGTAATTAATGTTTTAGATACTTCCCAAACATGTTCATGGTCTTCTGGTACTATAATATTAATTTAGAAAATAATTTTTTATTAAATAAATATTTTGTTTGAAAAATATTTATTGTTATGATATTATAAATAAAAATTTTGAATTATTCACACAATCTAATTAAAAGCATTTAATAAATTCAATAAAAATGTGAATAATAAGGGAAGTGAAAAAATGAATTTAGAGAAAGCAAGCAATAATGCAATGATTATTAAGTATCAAAATACAGATAATGTTGTAGAAGATATATGTTCTATTATTGAGTCTGCACGAAATTATGCTTATCAATCAGTTAATATTGCATTAGTAGAAAGAAATTGGTACATTGGTTACAGAATCGCTGAAGAAGAATTGAAAGGCGAAAATAGAGCTGATTATGGTACAGAGATATTGAAAAAATTATCAAAAGAATTAACTAAAGAATATGGAAAAGGTTTTGAATTAAGAAATTTATACTATTTTTTACAATTTTATAAAACATTTCCAGATATTTTGCATTCAGCGAATGCAAAATCTAATATATTATTGTCTTGGACTCATTATAAGACTTTATTACAAGTAAATGATACAAAAGCTAGAGAATGGTATGAAAAAGAATCAGCAGAACAAACTTGGAGTGTACGAACTTTACAAAGAAATATATCTTCACAATATTATTATAGACTATTACAATCACAAGTTAAAGAGCCTGTAATAGAGGAAATGAAAGAAAAAAACAAAGAACATTATTTAATAAATAAATTAGAATTTGTAAAAAATCCATTAATAGCAGAATTCCTTGGCTTTTCATTGGAAGATAACTATACCGAAACAGAGTTAGAAACAAGCATTATAAATAATTTACAAAAATTTTTAATGGAACTTCGGAAAAGGATATGCTTTTGTAGAAAGGCAACAACATATTCGTACTGAAAAAGATGATTATTATATAGATTTAGTATTTTATAACTACATTTTAAAATGCTTCGTTTTAATTGATTTAAAAACTAATAGAGTAACTCATCAAGATATAGGTCAAATGGATATGTATGTTAGAATGTATGATGAATTAAAAAAATCAAAAGATGATAATCCTACAATAGGTATTTTACTATGTACAGATACAGATGCAGATGTAGCTAGATATTCAGTATTACAGGGTAATGAGCAATTATTTGCGACAAAATATAAAACATATTTACCAACCGAAGAAGAACTAAAAGCTGAAATCGAAAGTCAAAAAGCAATATTTGAAATACAACAACAGGAGAAAAATGAAAATAATTAGATATAATAAATAATATGATAGAACTTGTTAGAATTATTATAATTAAATTCTTCAACAAGTTCTATTTTTTTGCTATTAGAAAGAATATTTTATAATATTTTTTCATTTTACGGTTCTATAAACAAAAATGTAAAAGGTTTAAAAGATACTTTTTAATTTTAAACTACAATCGGATTTCAATTTATAATCCATATAAAACCTTATCTTCTTCTCTGTTTTAATATGTAGTATTATTATAAAATAGTACCAGAAGACCATGTTCATGATTATAGTGTATTCGCTCAATGGGTAAAAGAGCCAACATGTAAGGCAAATGGATTAGCACAATATAAATGTTCACTTTGTGGAGAACCAAATCCTGAGTATACAGAAGTTGAAAAATCAGATGAATATCATGTATATGTTGACACAGAAGAAAATCCAGGCGGATGGGTAATTAATAAACCAGAAGAAGGAAATACACAAGTAAATAAATTCCAAACAAGAACATGTGTTGTATGTAATAAAAAACAAAATAGATCTTTAGAAGAAGCATTGGCAGATGAAAGTACGACAGAGATTCTAATAAATAACAACTTAGATATTAAAAAGGACATTACAATACCATCAGGAAAGACTGTAAAAATAACTAAAACAGTAGCATTATCTAAAGGAACTCTTACAAATTACGGAAAAATTGTTATGGCTAATGATGCAGGAAGTAGTAGTGTGACTTTTGATGCAGCAACAAAGAAAGCAACACTTTTGAATAAGGGTACAATAGAAGTTATAGCAGATAAAGCGCTAAAAGAAGATGAAAATATAATAAACAGTAAAACAATAGTTGTAAAACCAGGTGCATCAATAGAAGAAAATAATGGAAAAAATGTGGCTGGAGAAGATATTAAAATATTAGGAACAGGAAAAGTTAGCTTTGAAATAGGTACATATAAACCTTCTGAGGATTCAGAAGAAATTACAAGTACAAGTGCACAAATCGTCAGCGCTATAACAAATACAAGTGCAACAGAAGTAAAACTAATAAATGACTTTACTGTTACAAATGACAATAAAATAAATATTACCAAAAATTCTTTAAGCAAATTAACTAAGGTAGCAGATTTTGACTTAAATGGATACACTATAAAATCTAGTGTTGATTATGTTAAAGAGACAAAAGAAGAAGCAGCAATAAATGTTGAAGAAAAGATTGATCTAACAATAAAAAACGGAAAGATTGAAAATACTAATTCTAACACTACAGGTAGAAATATAATAAATAAAGGTACATTAACTATAAATAATGTAACTATGAAAGGTAACTATAATGTAGTTTCAGAGCTAAATAGTACAACTAATATAATAGGCGGAGAATATACAGCAAAAGAATGCGGAGTGTTTGGAAAGACAAAATCAAAAACAACAATATCTGGAGCAACAATAACATCAGATGGATTTGCTGTTAGTGGAAATGGTACACAAACTGATACAACTATAGTAATAAAAGATAAATCAGTACTAACAAGTAAAAACGATGTAGCAATCTACATGCCATCTACAAAATTATTACAAGTTTTAAACTCAAAAGTAACAGGAAATTCAGGAATTGAAACAGCAGCAGGAAATGTAGAAATAATAAATTCAGAAGTAATAGCAACAGCAAAGGGTCAAGTTGCTGAATGGGTTCATGAAGATGGAAACAATACATCAGGAGCAAGTGTAAATGATAGAAGTGCTTTATTAGTAATGTCAAGAGAAGGATATGGAGACGCAGATAAAGGAAGTATAACAGTAACAATTGAAAATTCTACATTATCAAGTGTACTTGGAAAAGCTATCAGAACACATGTTAACAAAATTGGTGATGCATATAAAACTGGTGTAAAAACAATTGTAGTTACATATGACGATGCAACAGTATTAGATGGAGAAGTAGTAAACGATAAAATTGTACC
Organism: uncultured Clostridia bacterium; assembly: GCA_947626025.1. Taxonomy (GTDB): domain Bacteria; phylum Bacillota; class Clostridia; order TANB77; family CAG-508; genus CAKPSH01. Next base: position 2,157 of record CANQQQ010000027.1, on the reverse strand, counting down.
TAATGGTATAAGTATCACAGTAAATGGAGAAAAAGTCCCACAAATGGAGGCTGCTGAATAATAAATTTTTGAAGACTTAGAATTTTAAAAAAATAGGTCCTCCGAAATTGAAAACCATCTTAAGCCAATAGATTTATCTATTAGCTTGAGGTGGTTTTATTATATATAAAATAAAGAGAGGCTTAAGCCTCTCTTTTTATACTAATAATTATTCAGCAGTATTTTTTAATGTTAAACCTGTTAGTGTTAAAGTTCTTACTGTTTTAACACCATTAGCTGCTGTTGAGACAACTTCTACTGTTTGATTAACATTAGCTATTTTAAGTATTATTAATCCATCTTTAGGATCTACTTTAACTGCTTTGTTAGGGTTATTAGTTCCTGCTCCTTTAAGTTCACAAGTAACTACTGTTCCAGTTTTAGCTTCTGGAAAATAAAGAACTAAATAATTACCTTTTTGTTCATTTTCGTTACTTGGATTAAATCCATTATATTCTGTAACATATTTTAATGTTCCTGTTACTTTTCCGTCTAGACTAATTTCAACATCAGTTTGAAGATCTGTTAAGTTCTTATCAAGTAAGTCAGTAGATTGAACTGTGGTTGGAACTTTTTCAAAAGGAGTTATATTAACTAAACGATCTTCCTTATCACACCATGCATTTCCACAGTATCCTTTTCCATCTACAACTCCGACAATTCTATGACCTGTTGCTTTCTTTGTTGCAGTTGCTTTTTGTGGATCTGTTAAAGCAGTAAAGAATGCTTTGAATCCTTTATTGTTAACTCCATCTTCTGGGCAACTATATTCACCTTCTTCAGTTACAGTAATTGTTGCAGTTGCTTTGTCACCACACATAGAGCATACTATTTTAGCATCTTTTTCACATGTTGCTTTTTCTATTACAAAGTCATGTGCTAATACTTCTTCATCTTCATTCATTTCTTTTATTACTTTATTGCATTTTGTGCAAGATGTTAATGTATATCCTACTGATTGACAAGTTGCTGAATATGTTGTTACAACTCCTGTATGCTTTGTAGCTGGTTGAATTACTACTGTTTCTGGTTGACCACAAGTTGCACAAGTAAATGTTTTTACTTTTGCATGGCTACAGTCTACTGTACCTGTTGTAGTAAGTTTAATTTTTCCATTTTCTAGTTCATAATTTCCTTCTATGTATTCATATACATCAGTTTCTCCACTAACTGGAGTTGCTTTTAAAGTTGCATATCCTTCTTTAACTTGTTTTGTATAATCTATAATATGTCCTGTTACGCTCTTTTCTATTTCATATACTATTTTATCTTTTTCATCGCAATTTTCATTTTTACATGTATATTTATTTGCTTTAGTATAGTAACATGTATGTTGTTTTTCTGATGGTACGCTTGTTACTTCTTTTCCATCTTCATCAAGCCATACTATTGCATCGTCTCCTGTTGATTCGTGTCCTGTAGCTTTTGTAATTGTTTTTTCTTCATAACCACAACGGCTACAAACTTTTTCTGATATTCCAGTTTTTTCACATGTTGCAGGTACTAATTTAATTATTTCTCCTAAATTATGTCCTAATGCTTCTATCTCTTCAGTTGTAGTTGCTCCACAGTCTTTACATGTCTTTTTAATTATTCCTGTCTCTGTACATTTAGCAGCTACTTCTACTGTTCCTTTATCATAATTATGAGCAGAAATTGGTCTTGTAAATTGTTGACCACAATATTTACATACTACTCTCTCTTCACCATCAGCGACACATTTTGTTGCTGCTTTTATTATATATCCTTTTCCTTCAGTTGTAGTTGATTCATGTTTTGTTATAGGAACTATTTCTGTTACCATTAATTCGTCACATTTTCCGTCAGCATTTGTACATACTTTAACTCTTATTCCTTCTTCTGTACAAGATGCAGGTACACTAGCTTCTTCATCAATTACATAGTCATGAACATGAGCTGTTCCTTCAATTTTTTCTACTTTTGTCTCATTACATACGCTACATACATAAATCTTATATGATCCTTCTGTTGTCTTATATACATAGTCATGATATTCTGCTGAAGCAGGGATTGTTCTTATTTCTTCTGGTAAATTACCACAAGCGCATGTATAAACTCCTTCTCCATCAGTTTTACATGTTGGTGCTATAAGAACTT
>CANQQQ010000026.1 GCA_947626025.1 uncultured Clostridia bacterium | reverse complement strand
CCACTTCCACATGGACAAGGATCATTTCTACCTACTTTTGGTCCTGCATTTACCACTGGTGTTCTCTTTACATCTGATTGTTCTGGTGTTTGTCTATTTTCTGTTACTACATTTATACTATTTAGACTAGCTTGTGCTTCTGAAGTAATCTTTACTGTTTGCTCTCTTTTTAATTCACCTGCTTTTTGAATATTTAAAAGAATTTTTACGACATCTTTCTGTATCCCTGCTACCATTTCATCAAACATATCAAATCCTTCAATTCTATATTGTGCAACAGGGTCTTTTTGTCCATAAGCACGAAGTCCTATACCATCTTTTAAGTCATCCATTGCATCAATGTGATCCATCCATTTTTGATCTACTACTTTTAGCATTACTACTCTTTCAAGTTCTCTTAATTCTTGTTCACCAATTTCTTGCTCTTTTTCTTCATATTTTTGTGTAGATAATTCTACTATCTCATTTATAATATCTGATTGATCTAATTTTGTAGCTTCTAAAGTCTTTAGCCCTGTAATTCCAAAAGTATTTCTAATTTCTTGTTCTAATGCTTCTCTACTTACATTTTCTGATTGTGCGAAGAAACTTGAAGTTAATTCTGTTGCTACTGGTGAAATCATTTTTAATATACTTTCTTTTAGATTTTTACCATCTAGAACATCTCTTCTTTGTCCATATATTATCTCTCTTTGTGTGTTCATAACATCATCATATTGCAATACATTCTTACGAATACTAAAGTTTCTACCTTCAACTCTTTTTTGTGCATTTTCTACCGCACTTGATAGCATTTTTGCTTGAATAGGCATGTTTTCATCAGCACCGATTTTATCATATATGCTTGTGATTACATCTCCTCCAAATATTTTCATTAAGTTATCATCAAGTGCTATGAAAAATTTAGATTCTCCGACATCTCCTTGACGTCCACTACGTCCTCTTAACTGATTGTCAATTCTTCTTGATTCATGTCTTTCTGTTCCAATGATTTTTAAACCACCTGCTTCAATAACTTTTTGCTTTTCTTCTTTTATATCTTCATCAAATTTTTCTTCTAATTCCCTAAATACTTTTCTTGCATCAAGAATCTCTTGATCGTCTGTTTCATTATAAGCATCTGCTTGTTCAATTAATTCATCAGAATATCCTTTTCTCTTCATCTCTTGTTTTGCTAAAAATTCAGAGTTTCCACCTAATATAATATCTGTACCACGTCCTGCCATGTTTGTAGAAATTGTAACTGCACCATACTTACCTGCTTGTGCTATAATTGCAGCTTCTTTTTCATGAAATTTTGCATTTAATACCTGATGTTGTATTCCCTCTCTCTTTAGAATACTGCTCAATTTCTCAGAGTTTTCTATTGATATTGTACCTACTAATACTGGTTGACCTTTTTCATGACTCTTTTTAATTTCTTCAACTATTGCATTAAATTTTGCTTTTTCATTTTTGTAAATAACATCATTATGATCAATCCTTATCATAGGTTTATTGGTTGGAATTGCTATAACATCTAATTTATATATTTCTTGGAATTCTGGTTCTTCTGTCATAGCTGTACCAGTCATTCCTGAAAGTTTTGAATACATTCTAAAATAATTTTGGAAAGTGATTGTAGCTAAAGTCTTTGACTCATCTGCTATTTTTACTCCTTCTTTTGCTTCTATTGCTTGATGTAATCCATTATTATAACGTCTACCATACATAATACGTCCTGTAAATTCATCTACTATTAAAACTTCTCCATCCTTTACTATATAATCAATATCTCTCTTCATTATTCCATTTGCACGTAATGCTTGATTTATGTGATGAACCAAATCAGAATTATCTAAGTCATCTAAATTATCTACATTAAATGCTTTTTCAGCTTTATCTATACCCTTTGCTGTAAGTGATGCTGATTTTGCTTTTAAATCTACTATGTAATCATATTTTTCATTATCTTGTGCTTGGTCGATATCTTTAACGTCTTCTTCTACAATTACCTTTGGTGTAAGTTTTTTTACGAAATCATTTGCTTTTTTATACATTTCTGAAGAAGCAGCTGATTTTCCTGATATGATTAATGGTGTACGAGCTTCATCTATTAAAATACTATCTATCTCGTCTACGATAGCAAAATTTAACTCTCTTTGTACTGCTTGATTTTTGTATATAACCATATTATCTCTTAAATAATCAAATCCGTATTCATTATTTGTTCCGTATGTAATATCTGCTGCATAAGCTTTTTGTTTTTCATCAGGTTTCATCCCACTTATAACTAATCCTACTGTTAATCCTAAAAATTTATAAACTTTTCCCATCCATTCACTATCACGTGTAGCTAAGTAATCATTGACTGTGACAACATGAACTCCTTTTCCAGATAAAGCATTTAAATAAGCTGGAAGTGTAGCAACTAATGTTTTTCCTTCACCTGTTTTCATTTCAGCAATTCTTCCTTGGTGCAAAATAATTCCACCTATTAATTGAACATCAAAATGTCTCATTCCTAAAACTCTTTTAGAAGCTTCTCTCATTACGGCAAAAGCCTCTGGTAAAAGATCGTCTAATGTTTCTCCTTTTTGTAATCTATCTTTAAATTCTTGAGTCTTTCCAGTTAATTCTGTATCAGATAATTTAGATATTTCACTTTCTAAGCTATTAATCTTATTAACTAATGGCATTACTCTTTTTACTTCTCTTTCTGAATATGATTTAAAAATTCCCATTTTACATTTTCCTTTCACGTTCGTTTACAATAATAGAAATATCATATCACTTTTTATTATATTTTACAAGAGAAAAGAATAGGATTTTTAAAATCCTATTCTTTTCTCTTTATGAATTTTTATTTCAGGTATATCTTCTATTGTTATTGTTCTTAATTCATTCATATCTTGAATTTCTCTGCACCTTTTTGCATGTTGCATTAAAGTTTTCTTAAATACATTTATAACAAATCTTGCATTTCCAAAATTCTTTGTTTTTAGATTTTCTTTAATTATATTCCTTATTGCTTCTTCTGCATCATCTTTTATTGTAAATTCTGCTTTTTCTACTTCTTTTTTAAAGATTTTTAACAATTCTTCTTCTGAGTAATCTTCAAATTCAATTGTTTCTCCTACTCTTGAGATTAATCCAGGATTTAGCTCTAAAAATTCTTTCATTTCTTCTTTATATCCTGCAAATATAACTGTTATTCTTCCTTCATAGTCTGTCATATATTTTGTTATTGTTGATATTGCATCTTGAGAATAATTTCCTTTATCTCCTGCTTGATTCATTAGTGTATATGCTTCATCAATAAACAATAAACCATCTAAAGCATTTTCTAGCACTTTTGCAGTTTTATTTGCTGTTTGACCTACATATTCTCCTATTAAATCTTTTCCTGTTACTTCTATTAATTTGTTATTCTTTATGTATCCTAAATTATATAAAATCTCTGCAAAAATCCTTGCTACTGTGGTCTTCCCTGTTCCTGGATTTCCTATGAATATCATGTTTAGGTTTAATGGTATTCTTTTTTCTAATTTATTATTTAGCATAACTAAATCTATTAAACCATCCAATTCTCTCTTGACATTATCTAATCCTACTAATTCCTGAAGTTCTCCTTGTATCTCCTCAGTACTCTTTTTCATACTGAAGCTTTCATTTCTTAATCCTATTACGTCTTTTTTGGTTATAGTCATTAAATTACTTTCATCAAAATTTTGTGCATGTATCATAACTAATCTTTCAAATAAATTAATCATAAACCTTGCATTACCAAAGTTTCTTGTGTTTTTGTTTGCCTCTATTATTTCAATTATTCCTTTTTTAGCTTCTTCTTCAACGGTGAATTCTTTACTTAACGCATAATTATCTAGTATCTGCATTAATTCTTCTGTAGTATAGTTACTAAATTCAAATGTATATCCTATTCTTGAAGAAATACCTGGATTAGAGTCTAAAAAGTTTTTCATTTCTAATGTATATCCAGCAAAAATTACAACTAGTCTATCTTTATATTTTTCCATTGCTTGTACCAAAGTTGCTATTGATTCTTCTCCAAAGCTTGCATTTCTATTTCCAGATACTATTGAATAGGCTTCATCTATAAATAAAACTCCATCTAAAGCATTTTCTATAATTCTAGAAGTTTTTATTGCAGTTTGACCAACATATTCTGCAACTAAGTCTTTTGCAGTTACATCTATAAATTTATTTTTCTTTATATAACCTAGTTCATATAAAATATCTGCCATTATACTTGCAACTGTTGTCTTTCCTGTTCCTGGATTTCCTAAAAATAGCATATTCATATTCATATTTTTGTTTTCTAACTTATTTGATATTTTTTTATTAAATATCAATAAGTTTCTAAACTTTTGAATTTCTCTTTTTATTTCTTCAAGTCCTATTAGATCATCAATATTTTTCTTAGATGTTCCTTGATATTTCTTTCTATCATATTTTATTCTATCATTTTTTAATTCATTAGATATATTTGAAATATTAAAGTTATTGTATACAATATCTCCATATAAACTTTCTATGTAATCATTATTCTTAATAACACTTTGTTTATAATCATTTTCAATAAATTTTCTAATATTGTTCTCTATTTCTTCTGATACTTCATAATTACTTTTTAGTCTTTCTATTAACTTGTCTTGAATTTTTTCTAAACTATATTCGTCTATTCTAATATTATGTTTTATCTTTCCTTGAAGTACTGGATACCCTTTTATATAATTTGTAATATCATTTTTTGACGCCAATATTGTAATACTTCTATCATATATCTTCATACTGCTTTCTACTGCATAAAATAAGTTTTCTATCTTACTTTGCGATAATGAAATTTTTTCAATTTCTTTTACTACAATCATTCCACTATCTTTGTACATTTTATCTATGCTATTAATTATTTCTGCTTCCTTTTCGCATTTGTTATATAAAAATTCAGTATCTATAATTGACATCTTTTCTTTTATATATCCACAACTAGTTGCAAATCTATATATTATTGATATTATTTTATCTAATAAATTCTCATCTTCAATTTGTAAATTAATATTTAATTGAATATATGGCAAATGATATTGATATTTTATATGGTAATTTTTTATATACGTTATTAGCTCTATCAATTCATCTTTTACATTCTGTTGACAATCTAACTTATTTATTTGGTAAACATACCATTTATAATATGTAGTAAATTTGCTATCTGCAATATTACCACTTTTATATATTGCTCTCTCTAATACTTTTTTAGGATTTAATTTTTCTATAGCACATAAATATAAAGCATATGCTGCTATCTTATATGGCGAACATTCATATATTGTTGTTTCTTTGTTATCAGCTAAATTATTTAAATCTAACCTTTCTTCTACTGTATTTCCCATACCTGTATAATAATTATACAAATTATTAATTAAAGAATCGCTATTAACTTTTAAGTCTATATAGTTGTATTTTACAATATTATCTATTGCTTCTACTAATTTAACAGTTTTTGTTTCAATTAATAGTTCAGCTACTCTTAACTCAGAGAATTCGTTACATAATTTTATAATTTTATTAGCTACATTTTTTTCTAATACTTCATTACTTACAGTTTTAGTAATTGGCTCATCCACTAATTTTTCCATAAGTTTGTCTATATCTAGTTTATTATGGTTCGCGTAATTTTTCAAGTCTGCATAAGCTTTTATTGGACAAAAGTCAGACTTTATATCGCACCAATTACATTTTCTTCTTATGCTTTCTATGTACTGATTGTATTCTATTGTCCAATTACTAGTTTCTCTTATCATATTGTAATTTGAAAAATTAACAGCTAATAAATCTATATAGTCTTGCTCTTCATTTTCTCTATTATATGTGCATAAGTTTAAATATGAGTATTTTAAAACTCTACTATTGTTATCTTCTATACATGTATATAGACATTTTGATTTATGTATAAAATTCATTATCCTAGCAGTTACTGGATCTATGTATTTACTAAGTTCATATCCCTCTATCATCATTTTCCTTCTTCTTTCTACATTATTCTACATTTTTTATTATATTATCACGTGATATAAAAGTCAATTGAAAATTTTAGAAATTGTTCAGGGAATTTCTTACTTTTATTAATAATCTATCGATTATTCTTTATTATATAATTATATAGAGGCACGATAAATCGTACCTCTATATTTTATAAATTCTTTAATTTATTTAATACTAATATAAACATTGCATGTGACCAGCCTAATCCTATTACCCATGCAGGTTCCATTGTTTGATTATCTACTTGTTCAGCTAAAAATCCATGTTGGTTTTGTGTTCTTACAACAAAATCAAAACATTCTCTTGCATTTTTTATTTTTCCTATTTCTAAATAATATAAAGCCATCCATAATGTTGCTATTACCCAAGGTCTATCACCAGTATAATGATCTGATTCAAATCTTAAATATCCACCTGTATATGTTCTTAAAGTCATATTTATTCTCTCTACTGTATTTTGTATCTTCTTCTCTCTAGGAGAAAATACATTAAATGGTATAACACTTCCTAATATGCTTATATCTATATTTCTGTCTTCTAAATTTCTCACAAAGTTTTTATTATCTTCATCATAAAAATTCTTTATTATAAATTCTTTTATTTGTCGTGATTTATCTTGTAGAATTTGTTCTTGCTCCTTAATTTCATTTTGTTTTAATCTATTATTTATAAACTCTGGAAGCATTAGTTCATTTATTTTAACCATTGCTTCAAAGCTTGCAAATATGCTTGATAAAGAATATAAGCTAACTCCTTCGTGCATTTCCCATAAATCATAACTTACCTTCTCTGGTTTCTCATATTTTAGAACTTTGTCTATGTATTTTTCCAAATACTTTGTTGCTTTTTCTAACATTCTAAAATTATCTTTTAAAAATTTTAAATCCTTTGTATTTAAATAATGACTGTATACTCCATATATTACACTTGATGTTTCATCTATCTGATATCCCCACGATGTGGCTAATCTTCCGTCTGTATAGAACCTTTGCTCCCACATTCCATTTTTGCTTTGAGTATTTTTGCAGAAACTTTTATAAAACTTTTCAGTTTCTTTATTCATTTTTAATAAATCTAGTGCACTTGTTATGAACACAGCGTCTCTTGGCCATGAATATGCATATCTTCCACATTTTGTCCTTTGTTCATCTACTTCCATTGCAGCTGCTATTCCACCTGTTTCAGAATTTTCTAGTAATGGGTATAGTAATATTGTTCTATCATAAATCTTTTTTACTCTTTGATCGTAAGTATTATCACTAAAATCAATATTAGAATGATTTTTTAAATATTTTCTCCAAAATTTCTTGGTCTTAGCTATTTCTTGATCATAATCCTTTTTTATTACATTATCTATATGTTTGTCTAAATCTGATAATTTATATTTATCTCTATTATCATTAATATATATATATAATGGTACTTCAATTTTTTCATTTGGCTTTATTGTTTTTAAATCATATATAATTCCAGAATTATTTGTCATGCCTATATAGTCTTTGTCCTCAAATGCTGCATTTTCTATCACTTCATCTATACCATGTAATTTATGAGACATTATATTTCGATTGGAAAGTATTGTAAAATTATAATCATGCGTATATTGTATTAATCCTTTATCTATTACTCTTGATGCAACATCATTGTTTTCATCAGTTAGCAGTTTAGACTTTACTATTAATTTTACATTTAGAGGTATTGTGTTTTTATTTATTAATATATATTTTCTTATTAATAAATTATCTTCTTCTATTGGTGCGCAGTCGGTTTGAAGTATATTTAATTTAAAATATGTATTCTCAATTTCTGTATTCAAGACATTAGTTCCTTCTGAATAATACTGATCATACACATTATTAATATCATTTTCTAAATGAATTAAATTTGAATCATTTACTTTTACTCCTACAATGAATTCTTCTATAAATTGTTTAAAATCTATGTTAGGATAAAAAATTCTTAGTAATTGTCCTTTTTTACTTAATCCAGCCCTAATTTTATTATTTCCAATAATTGCATCATTAAAATATTTGTCCATTTCTACTATCATTCCTCTCATATTTATAACAAGGTTAGTAAAGAATTGTTATTTTTCAATTATTTCTACTATTAATCGTTCAATTTCTCTAAGTCTTAGTTTTATTTCTTTTTCTTTATTATCAATTCCGTCTTGTTTCAAAATGTCTTCCTTTAATATTTCTTCCATATCATCTAATTCATATTTTATTGTTCTTACTTTTCCTAATATGTCATCACTTAAAGAATCGACTCTCTCTGGTAATTGAATTGTCTCTAATAGATTTATTGTATTATCCTTAAGTTCATATTTTTCTCCTAGCTTTGGTATTGTTACTGATATATTTGTTGTTTCCTCTAGTTTTTCTTTTAAAACATTTTTAGCACTTTCTTCTCCATGTACTAAAATAATTTGCTTAGGCTTTGAAAAAAATGAATATACAAAATTTAATAACCACTCTTGATCCGCATGTCCAGAGTATCCTTCGATATATTCTATTCTAGCATTAACAGCTATTTCCTCTCCAAATATCTTTACTCTCTTGGCTCCATTTACTATTGCTCTACCTAATGTACCTGGTGCTTGATATCCTACAAATAATATTGTAGACTTAGGATTCCATAAATTATGTTTTAAATGATGTTTTATTCTTCCTACATCACACATTCCACTTGCTGAAATTATAATGCAAGGTTCTGTGCTTTCATTTAGAGCTTTTGATTCTTCTGCAGTTTTCGTAAACTTTAGTCCAGCAAATTCTAGTGGATTATCACCACTTTCTATTGCTTCTTTTACGTCATCATCAAATAAATCTTCATTTTGTTTAAATACTTCTGTTGCAGATATTGCAAGTGGACTATCAACATATACTGGAGTGTTCATTAAAACATTGTATTTGCTAATGAATTCAGGGTCAGTTGTGCCATCTTTTATTTTATTTAATTCATATAAGATTTCCTGTGTTCTGCCCACTGCAAATGATGGAATAATAACACTTCCACCCTGTAAAAGTGTACTGGATACTATATTTAAAAACATTTCTGCTTTATCATCATTTCTCATGTGTAACCTATCGCCATATGTTGATTCCATAATTAAGTAGTCAGCAGACTCGATCATTGTTGGTGATCCTAGAAGTGGTATGTCGTTATTTCCTATATCTCCTGTAAACACTGCTTTTTCTGTTTTTCCATTTTCTTCTATCCATACTTCTATAATACTTGATCCTAACATGTGTCCTGCATCATTAAATCTTACTGTAATATTTTCAGCTACGTCTACTATCTCATTATACTTAACAGGCTTAAAAATTTCCAATGAATTTATCGCATCTTCAGCTGTATATAACGGATTGAAAAGATTCTTTCCTTCCCTAATCCTTTTTTTATTCTTCCATTCAACTTCCATTTCTTGTATATGACCACTATCTGGTAACATTATTTTACATAAATCACATGTTGCCTTAGTTGCATACACTGGCTTTCTAAATCCTTCATTATATAACTTAGGTATTCTTCCTGAATGGTCTATATGTGCATGAGTTAAAAGTACGAAGTCTATGTCTTCTACATTATAAGCAAATCTATCATAATTCTTTTCTTCTTCCTTTGATTGTCCTTGATACATCCCACAATCTACTAAAAATCTTTTTCCAGCACCTTCTACTAGAAAGTTAGAACCAGTTACACCTGTAGTTGCTCCTAAAAAAGTAATTTTCATATTCATTTTCCTTTCCATCATATATTATATAAATAATTTTATTTTCCTATCATATTTTAAAATTGTAACTTCTTCGCAATCTATATCAAATTTTTCTTCAATAGTTTCTACATCATAAAAAATAACCTCATAATCATTTGCAAATTCTGCATTTATATTTTCTAAATTTATCATCCTCATATTGAAAATCTTTTTTATTATATTTTTATCAAATTCTATATTATTAGATAGTCTATTTACTATTTTTTGTGCAATTAACTTATTTGCAAGCAACTCTTCAATCTCGTCTATACTATCTTTTAACTCTTCAACATCTTTTATATATTTATCATTGGAATATGGTATAAAATTGTAATATCTAATAATATATACTAAGTCTATTATTTTGTTTTTATCTTCTTCTGCCATAATTTGGGCTTTTATTCCTTTAATAAAATATTCTTGTAATTTTAAAATATATTCTTCCTTTTTTTCACTTTCATCTATTGCTTTAAAAAGCTCACTATCTTTTATTATTTGTGATTTGCGTTGCATATATTGTTTTACTAATAGCATATTATCTGCATCTTTGATCTTTTTTTCCATCTTCTTTTTTTTTCTTTGCAATTTATTTTCAAAGTCATCTGGCATTAACATTCTAGTATCTTCTTGTTTTTCATTGACTTTAATAAGTTCTTTTTCAAATGCCTCTTTATCATTTAAAATTCTATCAATTCTATCTATTTCAGCTATGGCTTTAGTTTTAATCTCTGTAATTTCTTCTACCAATCCTATTGTGTCATTTAATCTTTTTAGTTCTTCATTGTTCCAATCTAGTTCATCTCTTAATCTCATTGCTTCTTTCTCATTATTTTTACAATAGATTATAATAGATAATCTAAATATTAAATTTAAAAACTCTTCAGCATCTTTTTTTTCTAACATTTTTTCTAGTTCATTACTTAAAATTTCAAGCGAATTTTTAGTATTTTCTAATTTCATCCAGCTTTCTAAAAATTCTTTTCCTAACAATATTTGTAAATTTTGATAAATTAAATTGCATTCAATACTTGGAATTTCACTAAATAATGTATTCCAAGACCATGCATCAAAATCTCTTATTATTTCTGCTCTATTAATATTTCTACCAGTTTCTAATATAAAAGGTAATGAATTTCTAATTGCTGAATGCTCTTCATCTAAATACACTTTTTTCTCAACAGGTAAATTATATATTGCATTTAAAAGTGAATTTTCATTTGGTTCTGTCTCTATTATTTTTTCTTGTTTATCTATCCTAAACTTTATATTTTCTTCCTTAAATTCTCTCATCTTTGCAGAATTTGGATCTACAAGTATTATTTCATTGCATTCTGCTATAATATTCAAAATATCTTCTATCATCTGCTTTTTAGTATCTACCATTCTCTTTACTGTTTCATAATCATTATATGAAGTTTCTAATTTATATAATATACTTAAAAGGAGATTTTTGCAGTCTAGCGAAAAAGTCTTTGTTTCAAGAATTTCTTCTAATTGTTCATTATGTGATAATCTATGAAATAAGTCTTTTTTCGCCATTACATTCATCTCCTTGTTTTTTTATTAGTAGGCATATTACTCCTTCTAGCCTAACACTCCTATTCTTCTTTTTCTTCATTCTTATCTGGCATCATCTTTAATTCTTCCCATCTCTCTCTAGTCATTAATACCTCTCTTGGTTTACTGCCTTGATATCCTGATATAATTCCTCTTTCTTCCATTTGATCTATAATTCTACCAGCTCTAGCATATCCTACTTTGAATTTTCTTTGTATTGCAGAAGCAGATGCTTGACCCATATCTATAACAGCTTCTATCGCATCTTCTAAAAATGGATCTGTATCATCACATTCTTCTGTTTCTAGCATAGCTTTCTCTTTATCAGATACATTTGCTTTTTCTATTTTTTCCATTATTTCACTATTGTATGTAGCTTCTCCATCTTTCTTTAAAAAGCTTACTATTTTTTCAACTTCTTTATCTGAAACATATGCACCTTGTACCCTTATCGGCTTTGGAACGCCTGTAGGATAAAATAGCATATCTCCTTTTCCTAAAAGTTTTTCTGCCCCAGCCATATCTAGTATTGTTCTAGAGTCTACCTGTGAAGAAACTGCAAATGCAATCCTTGATGGCACATTTGCCTTTATTAAACCTGTTATGACATCAACTGATGGTCTTTGTGTTGCTATTACTAAGTGCATTCCTGCTGCTCTTGCCTTTTGAGCTAATCTACATATTGCATCTTCTACATCTTTTGCAGCAACCATCATTAAATCTGCTAACTCATCTATAATTATTACTATTTGTGGCAATTTTCCAACTGCTTCTTCGCTACTACCTGCTTCGTTAATTAATTCTTGGTTATATCCTTTTAAATCTCTAACACCTTTAGATGCAAACTTCGCATATCTATCTTCCATTTCTTGAACAGCCCAAGCTAATGCCCCTGCTGCTTTCCTTGGATCAGTAACTACTGGAATTAGTAAATGTGGTATTCCATTATATACTGATAATTCTACTATTTTGGGATCTACCATTACAAGTTTTACTTCACTTGGTTTTGCCTTATATATTATACTCGTTATTAAAGTATTAATACATACACTCTTTCCAGATCCTGTACTACCTGCAACTAATAAATGTGGCATTTTTGCTATGTCTGCTATTACTCTTTGTCCACTTACATCTTTACCCAATCCCACAGATATTTTAGAATTTGAAGTAACAAATTCCTCGGAATCTATAACATCTCTTAAATGTACTACTTCTGTCTCTGTGTTTGGAATTTCTATTCCAACTGCTTGTTTTCCTGGTATTGGTGCTTCAATTCTTATACTTGGTGCAGCCAAATTAAGTGCTATATCATCTGCTAGATTTGCTATTTTATTTACTCTTACTCCTTCAGCTGGTTTTAGTTCATATCTTGTAATTGCAGGTCCCACAGAAACATTTTCTACTTTGGCTGATACACCAAAACTAAATAGAGTTTTTTGTAATCTTGTTGCATTATCAGTAATTGCTTTTTTTCCTCCTCTAAATTGTTTTGATTCTCCCTGTTCAAGTATTGCAATAGGTGGAGTCTCATAATTTTCATCTTCTACTACCTGTGTATGCTCTAACTGTAATATTTGTTTAGTTTTTTCCTCTTTTTCTTCTTGTGTTTCTTTAAATAGATTTGCTTCTATAACATCTGGATTATCTTTTTTTGCCTCTTTCTTATTTGCAAATGGTAATGAAATATTATAATGTTTATCTTTTGATTGTTCTTCTTCTTGTTCGTCTAAGTTATTTATTGTTATTTTTTGTTCTAATGAATCCATCTCAGCTTGAATTGCAGCAATCTCTTTGCTGACCTGTTTTACAGGTTTCTTCTTATTTTTATCCATTTTTTGTGCTTTCATCTCTAGCATTTGTTTCTGGATTTCCTCTTGATTTTGGAGATCTTCATCCTCTTCTTCATCATACTCTTCTTTTCCTTTTAACGCATTAACAATTGCTTCTACTAATTCGTCTGGTTTTATTCCAAAAGTAAATATTATTAGTATTAATGCCATACCACCAGACACTACTTGTGCACCTAGTGGACTTAGTAACTTGCTTAATGGATAGGCAATTAATACTCCTACAATTCCTCCCCCTTCATTTTGAATACCTTGATTATATGCTAATTGTATTACATCTGATAAATCATCTTCAATGTTTAGTCCCTGAACCATTGTCATTATTGAACATATACATATTATTGCAATAGTATATTGTATTAGCTTAGATTTTAAATAATCCTTATCCTCTTTTAATATTGTTATACCAATAATAAAAGTTCCTATTGGCACTATATATTTGATTATTCCTATTAGCCCCCCTAGCATTGGGCTTAAATATTCTCCTATATATCCTGATTTACCATAAATTAGTATTGCCATTAATATACTTATTATTGTTACTATAAAGAATTGAAGATTTCTATCCTTTTTAGTTTTTTTAGCAGTTGTATTGCTTCGTTTCGCTGTATTCCTAGTTTGTGTTGTCGTTGTTTTTCTCTTTCTACCTCTTTTAGCCATTTTTTACCATTCCTCTCCGTAACATTATAGTGTAAAATAAGCAATTGCTATCTAATGAAATAGTCATTTTTCACACTACTTTTAAAGGCAGGGGTTCTCCCCTGCCCCTAATGCAATTAAAGTTTTAATTCAACTCTTTTCTATTGTTTTGAATTGTCTTTAGTGTATCTAGCAATACATTTTCTATTCTTTCTAGAATTGCATCTGCATGTTCTTTTGTTCCATTTGAAATTTCTCTTGCCATCTCATTAGCCGTTTGTATAATTTCATTTTTTTGTTCATATGCTTTCCTTGTTATTTCATTTTCATCTACCATTGCTATTATTCTATTTTCTGCTTCTTTTATTACTCCTTCTGCTTCTTTTTGAGCCTCTACTAATATTCTAGTTCTCTCTTCTTTTACCCATTTTGCTTGTTTTAATTCTTCTGGTAGCTTTAATCTTATTTCCTTAATCAAATCTAATACTTCCTCTTTGTTTACTAATACTTTGCCTGTAAGTGGAATAGACCTGCTTTCATCCATGAGTTCTTCCAATGCTTCTAATAATGTAAAAATTTCCATTTACTTCTTCTCCTTTCGATTTAAGAAAAATAAACTAACTCTACCATAGTTTCTTAAATCATATACATTTATGTCCATTTTTTTTAATTTCTCTTGTTTTTCTTCTACATGATCTGTTTCAAGAATTATTATACCTTTTTCTGTCAACATCTCATTTAATATTATAACATTAAGTGCGTCAATGTCAAATGTTGATTCATAAGGTGGATCTAAGAATATTATATCAAACTTTTCATTCTTTAATATATTTAAAGCTTTTTTATAATCACTATT
The DNA here is from genome assembly GCA_947626025.1 of uncultured Clostridia bacterium. Classification (GTDB taxonomy): domain Bacteria; phylum Bacillota; class Clostridia; order TANB77; family CAG-508; genus CAKPSH01. Next base: position 9,313 of record CANQQQ010000026.1, on the reverse strand, counting down.
TATAATCTTTGCTTGTTTTTCAAAGTGAGTCTTCTTTACATTCTCTTCAATAATTCTTATAGCCTTATAAGAATTATCACATAATATCGTTTCTTTCGCACCTCTACTCAGTGTTTCTAAACCAAGTGCTCCACTGCCAGCAAATAGATCTAATACTTTAGCATCATAAATTTGATTTTGCAATATGTTAAATAATGATTCTTTTACTCTGTCTAATGTAGGTCTTGTATCCATTCCTTCAAGTGTATTAAGTTTTGTTCCTCTAGCCTTTCCACTTATAATTCTCAAAGTTATCTCCTTTTTATGAAGTTATAATCCTATGTATATATTTTATTTGTTTTTAAATATAAGTCAATAGAGTTTACCAAAATGTAATAAAAATTTAACACTTCTGTAATACAATGTTGATTTTTTTGAAATAATATTTCATGGTTATTTTGTAAATATTAACTATTGAGTTTCTTTTATCTGATTTTTTAACGTGTTATATTTACTGTTAGAAAACTTTTTATTTGGGAGCGAGTTTTATAGAATGGGGGCTTTATCATGGCTGTAGATTATAATCTTATTGGTGAAAGATTAAAAAAAGCAAGATTAGCTAAAGGACTAACTCAAGAAAATCTAGCCGAGTCTTTAAATATTTCTATTGCATATCTAAGCAGAATTGAAACTGGTACTACAAAAGTAAATTTAAGACGTCTAAGTGAAATCTGTAAACTTTTAGATATATCTGAAGCTGAAATTCTATCTGGAGTTTCTGATGATTCGCAAAATTATTTAAATAATGATTTGAACAATTTATTAAAAAATTGTTCACCTGAAAAGCAACGTCTTATTTACAAGATTGCAAACATTATTTCAGAGAGTTAGTTAAAAAAACATAGCATTTTTTATATGCTATGTTTTTTCTTTTTTACAATTATAATATTATAAGTTTACTCCTACAATTCCTCCTATTGCTCCTGCAAGTATTCCTATTATCATCATAATCATTGAATACATATTTAAATTAAACCCTGTGCTTAATATACTTGAAATAAAATATAGAATAAATATATACATTCCTCCAACTATCATTCCGTTAATAATTCCTTTTTTCTTTATCTTTGAAGTTGCTATTGAACTACCTGATAATATGCTTATACCTGTTATTGCAATTATTACTGGAGCAATTGTTGTTTCACTTATATTCGTATATGCTAAAATAATTGAAAATATAAATAATAAAATCAAAGTTAATAATACAGAAATAACTGTTCCAATAGAAATTCTAACTATGTAATTATTCATTTTCTTCTCCTTTATAGTTGTTTTACTATATTATATTCATTAAATCTAATTATATGATTATAAAAAAATTGAACCCCACATAAATGTGAGGTTCTTTTTTACTAGCAGTTCATATTCTTTTTAATTGCCAATTTTCAGAATAGAGTTCTTCATTTTTTTCTGTAAGTCTCTCATTCTCTTCTCTTAACTCAGAGATTAGCTTTAAATTATTAGCTTCTTTTTCTTTAAGCTTTTGTATCTCTTCTTCTAACAACCGTAATCTCTTTTTTTCCTTCTTTGAACTCATTTTACTCCTCCATTATTCATGAGAAAAATTTTCACTGCTTCTTACCACTATTTAAGCGGTAATTATCTATATTATATCAAAATATTAACATAAAGTCAATTTCTATGACTTTGCATATTTTTGAATTTAGTTAATATTCTTATATTGATAGCAATAGTGTGAAAAATATGCTATGTCTCACTTTTTTATACTAGATTTGCTCAAGAAAGGAATGATAGTTTAATGGATAAAAATAATTTTGATTTTCCTAATTTTACGCCTTATGATAATATGAATTTTGACCCTAATATGATGAATGGAGATATGTACAATCCAGCTTTTAATCCTATGATGCAATATGAACAAGCTTATATGTATTATCGATATATGTGTATGCAAATTGAATATAAGATAAAATGTAAAGAATATGAAAAACTATGTGGAAATAATAATATGCGTGATAGAAAAATAGAATAAAAGGGCATATACCCTTTTATTGCATTTTATTAATTCTATCTTCGATGTTTGCTAGCATTTCTTTGTATTTTTCTAATTTTGCTTTTTCTTCATTAATTTTACTTTCAGGTGCTTTATTAACAAATCCTGGATTTGATAACATTTTGCTTGCTCTATTTATTTCACTTTTTACTTTTTCTTTTTCATTTTCTAGTCTCTTTTTTTCATCTTCAAGATTAACAAGGTCTTCAACTGGAATATATACTTCTATTCCATCTGTTAATATAGATAATGCATTATTAGATATTCCTGTTTTGTCAGCTTGTATTTTTATTTCTTCTGCATATCCCATCTTCTTTAAAAATTCCTCACTAGCTTTTACACATTCTGCATATTTTGTAGTTACAAATATCAATTTAGTTTTTTTGCTATTTGCTACATTCATGTTGGCTCTTAAGTTTCTTATACTTACTATTATTTCTTTTAACTTTTCAATTTCTTTTTCTTCTTTTTCAAAATTTAATTTTTCATCGTATTCTGGCCATGAAGAAATCATTATACTTTCATCATCATTATATAACTTTGTATAAATTTCTTCTGTAATAAATGGCATTATTGGATGCAATAGTTTTAATACATCACATAGTACTTTATTTATTGTGTATTGTGCTGATTTTCTAGTATCTCCTTCTTTATCATATAAACGTGTCTTTACAATTTCTATGTACCAATCACAGAACTCATTCCATATAAAGTCATATATTTTAGCTATAGCAACTCCTAAATCATACCTTTCTAGATTAATTGTTACTTCTTTTACTAATGTATTTATCTTAGATAATATCCATTTGTCCTCTATACAAAGTTCAGTTATATTAACATTTTCTCCATTATAATCTTCTAGGTTCATTAGAGCAAATTTAGATGCATTCCATAGTTTATTTGCAAAATTCTTTGCTGACTCTAACTTTTCAGGGACATACCTAATATCATTTCCTGCCGTAATACCCATTATTAATGAAAATCTTAAAGCATCTGTGCTATATTGTTCAATAATTTCTATTGGATCAATTCCATTTCCTAAAGATTTTGACATTTTCCTTCCTTTAGCATCTCTTACTATTCCATGAATTACAACATCATCAAATGGTTTTTCATCTGTATAAGCAAGTGATGAATAAATCATTCTTGATACCCATGCTTGTATGATATCATATCCTGTAACCAATGTATTAGTTGGGAAAAATGTTTTAAAATCATCTGCTTCTGTATTTGGCCATCCCATTGTTGAAAAAGGCCATAGGGCTGAACTGAACCAAGTATCTAATGTATCTGGATCTTGTGTTAATTTATCATGTCCACATTTACAACATTTTTCTGGCATTGTGTTTGAAACTGTTATTTCTCCACATTTATCACAATAATATGCTGGAATTTGGTGTCCCCACCAAATTTGACGAGAAATACACCAGTCTTTTATATTTTTCATCCAATTAAAATATGTAGTTTCATATTTTTTTGGAATAAACTTAACTCTTCCGTCTTCAACTGCTTTTATGGCAGGTTTAGCAAGTTCTTCCATCTTTACAAACCATTGCTCCGAAATTCTTGGTTCAATTGTACTTTTACATCTATCGCATTTAGCTACATTATGTGTATAATCTTCTGTCTTTAATAAATATCCTTCTTTTTCTAATCTATCTACTATTAATTTTCTTGCTTCATATATATCCATACCTTGATATTCTGTCACAATATCTCCCATTTTTAAATCTTCATCAAATACCTCTATTACTTCTAGATTGTGATCTAATCCTGCTTGATAATCATTAATATCATGTGCTGGAGTTACTTTAACGCAACCTGTTCCAAATTCCATTTCAACAAATCTATCTGCTATTATTGGAATCTCTCTACCTACTATTGGAAGCTTTACTTTTTTACCAACTATATTTTTATATCTATCATCTTTTGGATTAACTGTAACAGCAGTATCTCCTAGCATTGTCTCAGGTCTAGTTGTAGCAACTACGACATATCCATCTTCTCCTACCAATGGATATTTTATATACCATAGATGTGAAGTTTCCTCATCATATTCTATTTCTGCATCTGAAATAGATGTATGGCATCCTGGGCAAAAGTTTATCATTCTTTTTCCCTTATATATTAGACCTCTATTGTATAATCTATTGAATGCCTCATAAACTGCTTTTGAAAGTCCTTCGTCCATAGTAAATCTTGAACGAGACCAATCACAAGAAGATCCTAATTTTCTTTGTTGTGATATTATAGTCCCTCCATAAAGTTCTGTCCATTCCCATGCTCTTTCTAAAAACTTTTCTCTACCTAAATCAGATTTTTTTATTCCTTCCTTTTTCATTTGTTCAACTATTTTTGCTTCAGTTGAAAGTGCTGAGTGATCAGTTCCTGGAAGCCATAAAGTATTATACCCTTGCATTCTTTTAAATCTAATTAATAAATCTTGTATTGTTCCATCTAATGCGTGTCCCATATGTAGTTTTCCTGTTACATTTGGTGGTGGCATTACAATAGAATAGCTTTTCTTTGATTTATCTCCACTTGGTTTAAAATATCCTTTTTGTTCCCACTCATTATATAATTTTTCTTCAAAATCTTTTGGATTATATTTATCACTTAATTGGTGTGTTCTCTCCATACTATAAATCACCTTTCCTTAAACAAATGTTAGCTTAAAATAATTAAGACTAAAACAATTTATTCGCAATAATATGTATTTTATTTTACTATACAATGTGAAAAATATCAAGCATTTTAGTGTATTTTAATAGGGAGTGATATTTTTTAACTCCCTATTAATCAAATATTATCTAAAATTGTATTTGTATCTATTACATTTTCATAATTATCTGTATTTGGCTCTTCAACTGGTGTTGTGCTTGTTTCTTCCGTGTCTACTTGTGGTTCTGTTTCTGTAACTTTAGGAGTTTCTACATAAGTTCTCCATGGATTTTTAGAATCTGGATCTGTAGGATCCCAATTTTTTAGTTCATCACTATATGAAGAAATTTTCTTCGCTGTAGGTTTTCCAAGTGGTCCTGGATCAGATGAAGAATAAAATTCTACTTGCGTACCTTTTGCACAATTGTCATAAATCCATTTAGCATCTTGTACTGCAAGTCTTACACATCCCAAAGATGCATCAGTTCCAAGTTTGTCATATTCCCACCATTCAAGTGTATTTTTAGCTTGTTTTATATATGGAACTGAGTGGAATAAGATATGTCCAGTAATTCTAACTGCATATTGTCCATACACGTTTCCCTCTAGTAATCTCCATGTATACATATCAGATGTTTTATAAACTCCTGATTTAGGTGTTGCAGTTCCTACTGAACAAAGCATTGCTTTTAATGGTATTGTATATTTTCCTTCAGAATCTTTTTTATAAACAGTCACTACATTAGCTTTAATATTTACTTTTATATAATATGTATTTTTGTCTATTTTTTGAGTATTATCTACATTTTCATTCTCAGGATTATTGTTGCTTTCGTTATTTTCTTCATTTTTTGGTTCATCAATTATAACTTCTATTATATCATCATCTTCCTCTTCTTGAGCTATATCTCCTATTACATTATTATTCAAATCGTCATCTGATTTATTATCTTTATTAATAAAGTTCATTGTAATAATAGTTATAACCATTAGAATTATAATTAATATGATGAATATTAATATCAATGCTAATTTTGCTTCTTGTTTTAATTTACGTTTCATTTTTATTCCTTTCTTAATCTATTTTGCAAAATAGACTATAATTGCTCCTATTACTGCAACTATAAAACCAAATGCTCTTAAATATTTTGCTGAAGTATTTTTATCAGAATTACTAAAAAATTTTTGAGATAAGTCTCTTGCATCATAAATTCCAATTACTCCTAGTGCTACAATTATTAGTCCAATTATTTTTACAATTAATACTCCCATTATAGTATACTCCTCATTTTTTACTTGTATATATTATATTATATATTCTATCTATTTTCAATATTTGGTGGAAAAAGTTGAAAATAAACTAATAAAAAAGGACAAGAAAGGAGAACTTAAATCATGACCACCCGTAAAACGGGTGGTTTGCTCTAAGTCTATAAGGCTTTTGTACTGGCACTTCTGGGCTTAAGCCCTACTGAATGGTTTGTCAACCGCATTTATTCCTCAGGCTACCACTGAAGTGGTCCTATTCCTTTTTTCATTTTTCTCTCTTTTTCCTTCTGTTCTTTTTCAAATGGATCTATATATTCTTTTATACTTATTTGATCTGTTGCTATATCCTCCTGTAATTGTTTCCTTATATATTCTTCTATCGCTTTTTTATTTTTGCCTACTGTATCTACATAATAACCTGTACACCAAAAGTGCCTATTTCCATATCTGTATTTTAAATTCGCATGCCTATCAAATATCATTAGACTACTCTTCCCTTTCAAATATCCCATTACATTTGCTACACTATATTGGGGTGGTATACTTACCAACATATGCACATGGTCTGGGCATAACTCTGCTTCGATTATTTCAATTCCCTTTTGTTCACATAGTCGCCTTATTATTACTCCTATATCCTTTCTTATTTTCCCATATATTTCCATCCTCCTATATTTTGGTGCAAATACTAAGTGATATTTGCAATTCCATGCACTATGTGCTAAACTATTTTTGTCTATTTTCATAGATAAATCTCCTCCTTTGATTTTTATTTTTGCGGTTGACCAAACCTTAAATATTATATCAAAGGAGGAGATTTATTTTACTCATAGCTAGAAGCTTTTAGAACCCCACGTAAAACGTGGGGTTTTCGTTATACTATAAGAAACTGGAACTGATTAAAATTATCAGCTCCAGTTTCTTTATGACTTATTCAAAATTAAACTTAGGTTGCTCGTATTCATCAGGTTCATCAATATCTCTTAAGTAATGGACATTTTCCTGAATAAATTTTCTACAGCGTGTTATCACGTTTTCACTGCGAATATCTAATTCAGGAACGTTATAATCAAGTTCTTTACCAACACTTTTTGAGTTATCAAGAACAGACTGAAGTATGGTATCAAAGTCACCATTTTCTTTACACATCTCATAGAGTGTAACCGCCTTTGTTATGCCTATAATGTCAGCTACAGGATTTATTTCTTCCTCTTCGCCAAGCAAAACAATATTTAGCAATGCTTTCATACCATCCCTTATGTTTGCAATACCTTCTGTTAGAGAAGAATACAAGTCTACGATGAACATTGACTTTGCTGCACTGACACATTTAGTGTCGAATAACTCTTCTGAGTGCTCAATAGCATATAAGGTAACAAAGTAAGGTAATACTAACCAATTTTCATCTCTCTCATATTTCATACCTATACGAGATTGATAATAAGCAACTTTAGTAGCTTCAAAGATATATGGAAAAAACATCATAGAATATCTTCTTAAATTTGGTATTTCTACATCTTCTACTCCTGTTATATTTCCATTTTCATCAACTGCTATCGTGGTTTCTCCAGCATCATCTGCAGCTGCAGTTAATATACTGCAACAAATACGAACTTTATGCAATTCTTTTATCAAAACATCAAATATATTACTTTTCGTTGTTTTGTTTAGATATTCACAAAGTTCATCAAGTGATTTTGGTCCCTTTTGTCCTTCATAATACCGTTCTCTCACTCGAGAAATAGCCTTATTACTTGGTATTATGTTGTACAGAGTTAATTCATTAGCCATAAAAGTACCTCCTTAAAATTACTTTTAGAGTTATATATAAATCAACTTGCACTCGGCAAGATAATAAAAATTATGAACACATTTTATCATAAATTTATGTAAATTTCAACTGTTTTGAAACATTTCAAAAATTTTTAGCTTTTAAGCAGTTTCTTATTAGTTTCTGTTAATATTTCCATTTGAGAAATAGCAATTTTATTTAATCTGATAAGCCTTTCAGATTGCTTTATACCATCATTTATATATATTGAATTTACATTCTCTAAATTGGCTAAACAAATCAGCTCATTAATATTTGCATAATCTCTTATATTTCCTTGTTTATCTGGATTTTTATCTCTCCACTCTTTTGCTGTCATTCCAAATAAAGCCATATTTAAAACATCTGCTTCTTCTGCATAGACAATACTTGTTTCATACTTAGTAAGTTCTTTAGGAATTAAATTTTTCTTTATAGCATCAGTATGGATTTTATAATTTATCTTTGATAGCTCTCTTTTTGCATCCCAACCTAGTTGCTTTTGTTCTTCTGCTTTTAGTCTTTCAAATTCTTTGATTAAAAGTAATTTAAATTTTGGACTTATCCACATACCAAATTCAAAAGCAATATCTTTATGAGCATAAGTTCCACCATATCTACCTGTTTTAGCAACAATTCCTATACTATTTGTTTTATTAACCCATTCTTTAACACTTATTTTATAACTATTTAATCCTGCTTGACTTTTAATTATGGCGAATTCGCCATAATTAAAATTGGGATTGTGTAATTCTTCCCAAATTCCTAAAAATTCTATTGTATTCCTATTTCTTAACCAATCTGAAATAAAGAAATCTCCATCTTTTGATTTAAGCATATCAGTTAATGAAATGTAATCTTCATCATTCATATTATAATATGTAATTCTAGTATCTAAAACATTTAATTCTTTCATAAATTCTCCTTTGCTGTAAGAACTTTTGTTTGATTATATATTGTTTTTATATCATTGTCAATAAAATTTGTAAAAAAATGTAAATCTTCATTGACATTTACATAAAAAGGTGATATATAATATATGTATTTAATAGTACACTGAAAAATTAATAGACACGAAACACTGATTAGTAAGGGATACAATAAAATATTTTCTATCTTTCTCCTAAATCGAAAATTAAGGTTTGTAGGAAACTTACTAGTCCAATGCGGTGAAATATATTTGGCTGGTTTAGAATGAATAGTATGTAAAATGTCCAGCAGTGGTTAAGACCGATTAGCATGTTTCAAGTAAAACTTACTACTTTGCAAAAAGTGCAATATTGGTAGTTTTATTTGTTGTGCCTAATGGGTCTTTTTGTTATGCTAAAAAAGACTATATAGGTATTGCTCTATATCCTTACGAAGCATAGCGAAAAGATACTGAAAAAATTTTATGCTAGGTAGCACAAAAATTTTTCAGTAGTCAAAATAATATTTGAATGCAAATGAAAAATATTATTTTGATTTGGCGAAGCCAAACATAAATTATCTATCGTAAGATTAGATAATTTATGAGCCCT
>CANQQQ010000025.1 GCA_947626025.1 uncultured Clostridia bacterium | reverse complement strand
TACATTAGAATTAATAGAAAGAACAGGAACATTTAATGTAAAAGTAACAAAGGGAACTCAAGTTACAGAATATAGTACAGCGACAGTAGAAGGAAGAGCGACGCTAAATGGATTAAACGGAAAAGGAAGCATAAAATTAGAAATACAAGAAAAAGTAGCACCATATGGATACAATCTAAATGGAGAAATAAAGACATTATATATAACAAAAGAAAACCTAGAAAGTGGAATATCATTAGACACAGAAAAAACAACAGACACAGAAGATATAACAGTAGAAGGAAATACAATAAAAGTAATAATATATGATGAAGAAAAAGTAATAACACCAGAATTAGTAATAAAGAAAGTAGACAGTGATGCAACATACTTAGGAGTATCAGGTGCAAAAATAAGAATAACAATGCCAAATGATAAACAGATAATATCAACAACAACATCATCAGGATATATAAACTTAATGTTAAATGAAGGAATAAGCGGAACATATACAATAGAAGAAATACAAGCACCAACAGATTATAATTTAACCAAAAAAGTAGCATTAAATATACAATTTGGAGACGACAAAAATATAACATCATGTACAGTAGAACAAGATTTAGGAGAAGAATATGCGAAGACAGTTATAAATAAAACAGTAAGCGACAAGAAAGTAACAGTAACAATAGGAGACGAAAAAATAAATAAATACGGATTATATACACTAAAAATATTTAAAGTAAGTAACTTAGACAGATATGAGAAACTAGATGAAGCAGTATTAAACATAGGAATAAGACAACAATATGGACAAAACTATTATTTAACAAAAACAACAGAATATGGAAGAGGATTATATATAAACTCATTATCAGGAGCAGGAGAAATAGACATAGCAATAGACGAGATACAAGCACCAAGAGGATATTACAGAAGATCAGGAACAATGAATGCAACAATAGTAAAAGACAAAGAAACAGGGCAAATGACATTAAAAAATGACTCATTATTAAACTTAGAAAAAAATGATATATCAATAAATAACACAACAAAGACAATAACAATAACAATAGAAGATCAAGTAAAAGAATTCACACACAGAGTAACAGAAGGTGGAGAAATAGATTCAACAACACCACCATCAGGAAAGACATATAGTAGTATAATAGTAGAAAATGAAGATATAGATTATCATGCAATAAAAATAGAAGGAACAAAATTTGAAATACATCATGACAGTAGTTATGTGTCACAAGGAACAACAAACTATAATGGATTAACAACAATATCATTAGGAAATACAGAATACTTCACAACAGAACGATATGTAATAAAGAACGTAAAAATGACAGCAAGTAGGTATATAAGAAATGATGATGTAACCTTAGAAATAACATATGACTCAAGCGGAAAAATGCAAACAGCACAGATAATATCAGGAGAAGAAGACTTATTAGGAAGAGTTGTAGCAGAAATAGATAATAGTGTAAACTATGTAGGAAGAAACATCATAAAAGTAAAAATAAGATGTGATAGAGCAACAGGAACAGGCTCAGGAGGATATATACCAGGAAGCACAACAACACCAGATGTATCAGGAAAAGGAGAAAACTTCCCAGGAACGACAACTCCAGGAGGATCAGGTTGGTCAGGCGGTTCTGGCGGTTCTGGAGGTTCAGGAGGATCAGGCTGGTCAGGAAGCAGCCCAGTAAGACCAAAATACACAGAAGAAGACTTACCAGAATTTGCATTTATAGTAGAAAAAGTAAATAAACACAATGAAAAGATAAAAGTAGCAAACGCAGAATATACAATAAATATAACAAACGAAACTACAAATGAAACAATAACAGTAAAAGATAAAACAAATAGTGCAGGAAAGATAACATTATCAAACTTAATAGGATTTGGAAACTTCAAAATAACAATAGCAGAAACTGAGAATCCAGAAGGATATTATTTAGACGAACACGTAAAAACAATACGTGTTAATAGAGATGCCACATCGCAGATGATAACAATATTAGAAGAAGACCTAGGAGAAAATGCAACAACAAGAGTAGACAATATAAATAAAATAATAAAATTAACAGTAAAAGAGACACCAGCAACAATAGGAGTAGCAATACTAAAACAAGACAATGAAGATGAAGAAATAGCACTAAAGAATGCAAAATTCCAGATTGTAGATAAAGAAACAGATCCAGAAACAACATATGAATTAATAACAGGCGAAGAAGGAATGGGCTATGTAAACTTACCAATAAAAGCAGATGGAAAACATAGTTTTACAATAAGAGAAACAGAAGCACCAAATGGATATAATACATTAGGAAAAGAATTAACATTAACAGTAACATATGCAAATGGATTAATACAAGATGCAGAGATAACTGGAGATGAAGAACAAGCAAGTATAACAACACAAGACACAGAATACATAGAAGTAAATGTATTAGATAGCAGAAAAGAGGAAGGTCCAAGTTACGATGTAGAATTAATAAAATCAGATGCATATTATTCAAGCATAACATTTGCAGGTGCAAAAATAAAAGTAGACATAGACAATGAAAACGGACAACAAGGAATAACAAAGACAGCAGTAACAGATGAAAAAGGAAAAATAAATATAAACAATATACATGGATCAGGAGAAGTAACAATAAGAATAACAGAATTAGAACCACCAGCAGGAAGAAGATTTGACATAAAAGAAAAACAAGTAATACTAAACGTAAATAAAGAAAATGGATGGATAAAACTAGAAAAAGGAACAAGCAATGTAGATGTATACATAGACCATGAAAACAACAAAATAACAATAAGAGTAAGAAACTATCCAGAGGGAACATTTATAATAGGAGCAAATAAAGTAGATGCAGAAGACAATGACTTATTAGTAGTAGGAGCAGAATACAGTGTAAAACTAGAAGGAACAGAAGACACATATCAAATGAAACAATATTCAAACGGACTACTAGCACTACAAGACTTACCATTGCCAACCCCAGAAGGAACTACAGGAACATATACATATACAATAACAGAAACAAAGGCACCAGAGGGATACCAATTAGATGAAACACCAATAGTATTAGAAGTAACAGTAACAAAAGTAAATGGAATAAACACAATAGTAGATGCATCAATAGAAAGTGGAAATGCAGAAGTAGAAACACATGGAGATGAATATGTACACTTAAAATTAAAAGACACAAAGAATGATGTAGAAGCAACAGAAAAATACAATATAAATATAGTAAAAGTAGACAGTATGGAGCATGAATATGTATTAGCAGATACAGTAATGGGAGTATATGTAGAAGCAGAAAGTGGAGAAAAGTATTACAAAGAAGTAAAAACAAATGAAGAAGGAAAAATAAATATAAATGACATAGAAGGAACAGGATTAATACAAGTAACAATACAAGAGATACAAGCAAATACAAACTATTTATTAAAGACACAGCCAATAACAATAACATTTAGAAGAGACGAAAGTACAAAAGAAATAGAAATCGTATCAACAGATGTAAAAGGAACAATAGTAAGTAAAGAAGAAGGAAATGTAAGTATACTATTCGAAAATGAACTAGACTTAGAAAAAGCATCAAGAGTAACAGTAAGAAAAGTATGGGTAGACACAGATAAACAAAGAAATAAGAGACCACAAGAAATAACAGTACAAGTAAAAAAAGGAGAAGATGTAGTAAGAAGCAAAACAATAAATGCAAATTATGCAAAAGCAGAAAATGAAAACGAATGGGAATACACATTTACAAATCTACCAAAATATGATGACGATGGAAGTGAAATAGAGTATACGGTAGACGAAGTAGCAGTAGGAGAAAAAGACTTATACTTCTATGAAAAATCATTTGGAGAGACACCTAACACAATAATAAATACATTCAAAGTACCAGAGGAAAAAACAAATATAACAGTAGAGAAAGTATGGGTAGAAACTACAGAAGGACAAAAAGACAAGAGACCAGAAAGTATAACATTGCAAGTCCTAGAGGGAGATCAAGTAGTAAAGAGTGCAGAGATAACAAAGACTAATGCAGTAGACGATAATGAAGATAAATGGGAGTATACATTTGAGTTAGACAAATATGACGAAAATGGAGATGAAAGACAATACACAATAGATGAGAAAGAATCAACAGATTTATACTTCTATAAAAAAGATGTAAATCAAGAAGAACATAGAATAACAAATACATTCAAAATACCAGAAGGAGAAGAAGGAGAAACAAGCTTAAAAGTAACAAAAGAATGGAATGATAATAGTGATACTGCAAGAAAACGTCCAAGTGAAATAACTCTAAAAGTATTAAAAGACGGAGAGAATAGTGAAAAAGTAGAAGTACAAAGTGCAACTGTAACATCAAGTGACATAGGAGAAAATACAAATCAATGGGTACATACATTTACGCACTTACAAAAATATGATGAAAATGGAGACGAAATACAATATACGGTAGATGAGGAAATAGAAGATGAAAATAGTATATTCTATGAGAAAAAAATCAATGATGAAACACACACAATAACAAATACATTTAGAATTCCACAAGATGAAAGAGGAAAGACAAGTGTAACAGTAACAAAGGTATGGGAAGACACAGAAGGACAAAGAAACAAGAGACCAGAAAATGTAAAACTAAAAGTAACAGACAGCGAAGGAGAAAAACAAGAATATATAGCAGGTGTAAAAGATGAAGTAGAAGGTGACTCAAACAAATGGCAACATACATTTGAAGTAGAAAAATATGATGAAAATGGAGATTTAAGAACATACACAGTAGATGAAGAAGCAGTAGGAGATAGAGACTTATATTTCTATAAGAAGAAGGTAGACCCAGCTTCATATACAATAACAAATACATTTGCATTACCAGAAGGAGAAGAAAGTAAAACAAAAATAACAGTAACAAAGAAATGGGAAGATACAGAAGCTCAACAAGACAAGAGACCAGATAGCATAATACTAAAAGTATTAAAAGGAGAACAAGAGGTACAAAGTGAGACAGTAACAGCAGCTAATAATTGGCAACATACATTTGAAGTAGAAAAATATGACGAAAATGGAGATGAAATTAAGTATACAATAGGAGAAGAAGCAGTAAGAGAAGGAGATTTGTTATTCTATAAACAAACATCAATAGATGAAGCAACAAATACAATAACAAACACATTTACATTACCAGAAGGAGCAGAAGGGGAGAAAAACTTAACAGTAACAAAAGTATGGAACGATGATGGAAATATAAGAAATAAACGTCCAACAGAGATTACTGTAAAAGTAAAGAAAGGTGAAAGTGTAGTACAAAGTACGACGCTTACTTCAAGTAACGCAAAAACAGGTAATGATGATGAATGGGAATATACATTTACAAAATTGCCAAAATATGATAACAATGGAGACGAAATACAATACACATTAGACGAAGAAGTAACAGGAAAAAATAGTATATTCTATAAAAAAGAAATTAATGATGTAACACATACAATAACAAATACATTTAGAATTCCAGAAGATGAAACAGGAAAGACAAGCTTAACAGTAACAAAAGAATGGGCAGATAATAACAATACAAGAAATAAACGTCCAACAGAAATTACTCTAAAAGTAATGAAAGATGGAGAAAGTGGAGCAAAAGTTGAAGTAGCAAGTGAGAAAGTAACTGCAAGTGATGTAAATGGAGACAATGCAAATGAATGGATACATACATTTAATGAATTACCAAAATACAATGACAATGGAGATGAAATAGAATATACGGTAGACGAAGAGATAACAGAAGAAAATGGTATATTCTATGAGAAAACAATTAATGATGTAACACACACAATAACAAATACATTTAAAATCCCAGAAGGGGATGAAGGAAAGACAAGCTTAACAGTAACAAAAGTATGGGATGATGATAGTGACAGAAGAGAAAAACGTCCAACACAAATAACAGTAAAAGTAAAGAATGGTGAAGATGTAGAACAAAGCGAAACACTAGATGCAACTGATGCAAAACCAGGTAATAATAATGAATGGACACATACATTCACAGGATTACCAAAATATAATGACAATGGAGACGAAATACAATACACAGTAGATGAAGAGATAACAGATCCAAATGGTATATTCTATGAAAAAGCAATAGTAGGAAATAAAATAACAAATACATTTAGGATACCACAAGATGAAACAGGAAAAACAAGTATAACAGTAACAAAAGTATGGGACGATGATAGTAATACAAGAGGCAAACGTCCAAGTGAGATAACACTAAAAGTAATGAAAGATGGAGACAGCGAAACAAAAGTAGAGGTAACAAATGCAAAAGTAACTTCAAGTGAAGAAAACCGAGACAATACAAATGAATGGATACATACATTTAATGAATTACCAAAATACAATGACAATGGAGACGAAATACAATATACAGTAGATGAAGAGATAACAGATCCAAATGGTATATTCTATAAAAAATCTATAGAAGAAAATACAATAACAAATACATTTGAAATCCCACAAGATGAAAGAGGAAAGACAAGCTTAACAGTAACAAAAGTATGGGTAGATGATAGCAATTCAAGAAATAAACGTCCAACACAAATTACAGTAAAAGTAAAAAATGGTACAAGTGAAGTACAAAATACAACTTTAAAACAAAACAATGCAAAAGAAGGAAATAGTGATGAATGGGAATATACATTTACAGGATTACAAAAATATGATGACAATGGAAATGAAATACAATATACATTAGACGAAGAAGTAACAGGAGAAAATAGTATATTCTATGAGAAAGAAATTAATGATGTAACACACACAATAACAAATACATTTAGAATTCCAGAAGATGAAACAGGAAAGACAAGCTTAACAGTAACGAAAGAATGGGTAGATGATAGTAATTCAAGAAATAAACGTCCAAGTGAGATAACACTAAAAGTATTAAAAGATGGAGAAAGTGAAGAAAAAGAGGAAGTAACGAATGCAACAGTAACTTCAAGCGAAAAAAATCCAGCAAATTCAAATGAATGGATACATACATTTAATGAATTACCAAAATATAATGACAATGGAGATGAAATACAATACACAGTAGATGAAGAGATAAAAGATGCAAACAGTATATTCTATGTAAAATCAATAGTTGGAAATAAAATAACAAACACATTTGAAATTCCAAAAGGAGAGGCAAACGAAAAGAAAATAACAGTAACAAAAGAATGGATAGATACAACAGAACAACAAGATAAGAGACCAGAAAGTATAGAATTGCAAGTTTTAAAGAAAGGAACAGTAGTAAAAACTCAAGAAGTAAGTTCAGATGATGAAGTTGCAGAAAGTCCAAATAAATGGCAGTATACATTCACAGTAGACAAATATGATGAAAATGGAGACGAAATAGAATATACAGTAGACGAGAAGATAACAGATCCAAATAATATATTCTACGCCAAAACAATTAGTAATGACACATACACAATAACAAACAGATTTAGAATTCCAGAAGATGAAACAGGAAAAACGAGTTTAACAGTAACAAAAGAATGGGTAGATGATAGCAATTCAAGAAATAAACGTCCAACAGAGATTACTGTAAAAGTAAAGAATGGTGAAGATGTAGAACAAAGCGAAACACTAGATGCAACTGATGCAAAACCAGGTAATAATAATGAATGGACACATACATTTACAGAATTACCAAAATACAATGACGATGGAGACGAAATACAATATACAGTAGATGAAGAGATAACAGATCCAAATGGTATATTCTATAAAAAATCTATAGAAGAAAATACAATAACAAATACATTTGAAATCCCACAAGATGAAAGAGGAAAGACAAGCTTAACAGTAACAAAGGTATGGGATGATGATAGCGACAGAAGAGATAAACGTCCAAATGAAATAACAATAAAAGTATTAAAAGATGGAGAAAGTGACGAAAAAGAGGAAGTAACGAATGCAACAGTAACTTCAAGTGAAAAAAATCCAGCAAATTCAAATGAATGGATACATACATTTAATGAATTACCAAAATACGATGATAATGGAGACGAAATACAATACACAGTAGACGAGGATATAACAGATCCAAATGGTATATTCTATAAAAAATCTATAGAAGAAAATACAATAACAAATACATTTGAAATTCCAACAGGAGAGGCAAACGAAAAGAAAATAACAGTAACAAAGGAATGGATAGATACACCTGAACAACAAGATAAGAGACCAGAAAGAGTAGAATTACAAGTATTAAAGGCAGGAATAGTAGAAGAAAGTCAAGAGGTAAGTTCAGATGATGAAGTTGCAGAAAGTCCAAATAAATGGCAGTATACATTCACAGTAGACAAATATGATGAAAATGGAGACGAAATAGAATATACAGTAGACGAGAAGATAACAGATCCAAATAGAATATTCTATGTAAAATCAATAGAAGGAACTACAATAACAAATACATTTAAAATCCCAGAAGGGGATGAAGGAAAGACAAGCTTAACAGTAACAAAAGTATGGAATGACGATAGCAACAGAAGAGAGAAACGTCCAACAGAGATTACAGTAAAAGTAAAGAACGGAGAAAATGTAGAACAAAGTGAAACACTAGATGCAACTAATGCAAAACCAGAAAATACAAACGAATGGATGCATACATTCACAGGATTACCAAAATATAATGACAATGGAGATGAAATAAAATATACAATAGATGAAGAAATAAAAGATGCAAACAGTATATTCTATGAGAAAGAAATTAATGATGAAACACACACAATAACAAATACATTTGCATTACCAGAAGGGGATGAAGGAAAGACAAGTTTAACAGTAACGAAAGTATGGGTAGATAATAGTAATTCAAGAGGCAAACGTCCAAATGAGATAATACTAAAAGTATTAAAAGATGGAGAAAGTGAAGAAAAAGAGGAAGTAACGAATGCAACAGTAACTTCAAGTGAAGAAAACCCAGAAAATACAAATGAATGGATACATACATTTAATGAATTACCAAAATACAATGACAATGGAGACGAAATACAATACACAGTAGATGAAGAGATAACAGATCCAAATAGAATATTCTATGTAAAATCAATAGAAGGAACTACAATAACAAATACATTTGAAATCCCACAAGATGAAACAGGAAAGACAAGTTTAACAGTAACAAAAGTATGGGTAGATGATAGCAATTCAAGAAATAAACGTCCAACACAAATTACAGTAAAAGTAAAAAATGGTACAAGTGAAGTACAAAATACAACTTTAAAACAAAACAATGCAAAAGAAGGAAATAGTGATGAATGGGAATATACATTTACAGAATTACCAAAATACGATAACAATGGAAATGAAATAAAATATACAATAGATGAGGAAATAAAAGATGCAAACAGTATATTCTATAAGAAAGAAATTAATGATGTAACACATACAATAACAAATACATTTAAAATCCCAGAAGGGGATGAAGGAAAGACAAGCTTAACAGTAACAAAGGTATGGGTAGATGATAGCAATTCAAGAAATAAACGTCCAAGTGAGATAAAATTAAAAGTAATGAAAGATGGAGACATCGAAACAAAAGTAGAGGTAACAAATGCAACAGTAACTTCGAGTGAAGAGAACAGAGACAATACAAATGAATGGATACATACATTTACAGATTTACAAAAATACGATGACGATGGAAATGAAATAGAATACACAGTAGATGAAGAGGTAACAGATCCAAATAGCATATTCTATGAGAAAACAATTAATGATGAAACACACACAATAACAAATACATTTAAAATCCCAGAAGGGGATGAAGGAAAGACAAGCTTAACAGTAACAAAAGTATGGGAAGATGATAGCGACAGAAGAGATAAACGTCCAACAGAGATTACTGTAAAAGTAAAGAAAGGTGAAAGTGTAGTACAAAGTACGACGCTAACTTCAAGTAACGCAAAAACAAGTAATAATGATGAGTGGACATATACATTTACAGAATTACCAAAATACGATAACAATGGAGACGAGATACACTACACATTAGAAGAAGAGGTAACAGGAGAAAATAGTATATTCTATGATAAAAATATAGAAGGAACTACAATAACAAATACATTTAGGATCCCACAAGATGAAACAGGAAAGACAAGCTTAACAGTAACGAAAGTATGGGAAGATAATAGTAATTCAAGAGGCAAACGTCCAACACAAATAACAGTAAAAGTAAAGAACGGAGAAAATGTAGAACAAAGTGAAACACTAGATGAAACTAATGCAAAATCAGAGAATAATAATGAATGGACACATACATTCACAGGATTACCAAAATATAATGACAATGGAGATGAAATAGAATATACGGTAGACGAAGAGATAGCAGAAGAAAATGGTATATTCTATGAGAAAAAAATCAATGATGAAACACACACAATAACAAATACATTTAGAATTCCACAAGATGAAAGAGGAAAGACAAGTGTAACAGTAACAAAGGTATGGGACGATGATAGTAATTCAAGAGGCAAACGTCCAAATGAGATAATACTAAAAGTATTAAAGGATGGAGAAAGTGACGAAAAAGAGGAAGTAACGAATGCAACAGTAACTTCAAGCGAAAAAAATCCAGCAAATTCAAATGAATGGATACATACATTTAATGAATTACCAAAATACAATGACAATGGAGACGAAATAGAATATACAGTAGACGAGGATATAACAGATCCAAACAGTATATTCTATGTAAAATCAATAGTTGGAAATAAAATAACAAATACATTTGAAATTCCAAAAGGAGAGGCAAATGAAAAGAAAATAACAGTAACAAAGGAATGGATAGATACACCTGAACAACAAGACAAGAGACCAGAAAGAGTAGAATTACAAGTATTAAAGGCAGGAATAGTAGAAGAAAGTCAAGAGGTAAGTTCAGATGATGAAGTTGCAGAAAGTCCAAATAAATGGCAACATACATTCACAGTAGACAAATACGATGAAAATGGAGACGAAATAGAATATACAGTAGACGAGAAAATAACAGATCCAAATAATATATTCTACGCCAAAACAATAAGTAATGAAACATACACAATAACAAACAGATTTAGAATTCCAGAAGGAGAAGAAGGAAAGACAAGTTTAACAGTAACAAAAGTATGGGATGACGATAGCAACAGAAGAGAGAAACGTCCAACAGAGATTACTGTAAAAGTAAAGAAAGGTGAAGATGTAGAACAAAGTGCAACGCTAAATTCAACTAATGCAAAACCAGAAAATACAAACGAATGGACGCATACATTCACAGGATTACCAAAATATAATGACAATGGAGACGAAATACAATACACAGTAGATGAAGAGATAACAGATCCAAATAGCATATTCTATGAGAAAGAAATCAATGATGAAACACACACAATAACAAACAGATTTAGAATTCCAGAAGATGAAACAGGAAAGATAAGCTTAACGGTAACGAAGGTATGGTCTGACAATGGAGATGCAGCAGGAAAACGTCCAAGTGAGATAAAATTAAAAGTAATGAAAGATGGAGACAGTGAAGCAAAAGTTGAAGTAGCAAGTGCAAAAGTAAATTCAAGTGAAGAAAACCGAGACAATACAAATGAATGGATACATACATTTACAGATTTACAAAAATATGATGACGATGGAAATGAAATAGAATACACAGTAGACGAAGAGATAACAGATCCAAACAGTATCTTCTATGAAAAGACAATAGTTGGAAACAAAATAACAAATACATTCAAAACATCAACAGAAAAGAAACAAATAACAGTAACAAAACAGTGGGTAGATACTCTAGAACAACAAAATAAGAGACCAGAAAGCATAGAATTACAAATACTAAAAGACGGATCTGTAGTAGATAAACAAACAGTAACAGCAGATGATAATTGGCAACATACATTTACTGTAGACAAATATGATGAAAATGGAAATGAAATCAACTATACAGTAGGAGAAAAAGCAGTAAGAGAAGGAGACTTGTTATTCTACAAACAAACATCAGTAGATAATAGAACATATACAATAACAAATACATTCACATTACCAGAAGGAGAGGCAGGAAAGACAAGTTTAACAGTGACAAAAGTATGGTCTGACAATGGAGATGAAGCAGGAGATCGTCCAAGCGAAATAATGCTAAAAGTGTTAAAAGACGGAGACAGTGGAGAAAAACAAGTAGTAGAAAGTGCAAAAGTAACTGCAAGTGAAGCAAATCCAGCAAATACAAATGAATGGAAACATACATTTACAGGATTAGAAAAGTACGATAAAAATGGAGACACAATAGAATATACAATAGACGAAGAAGAAGTAAATGTAAACGATTTAGCAGATTACAAAAAATCAATAGATGAAGATACAAAAACAATAACAAACACATATATAGACAAGAGAACAAATGTAATAGTACATCACTATATCTATGACAGAGAAGAAGGAGAAACAGAAGAAAGACTAGTACCAGACATCGAGATAAAAGGAAAAATAGGAGATGAATATACAACAAGACCTGCAAGTAATATTCCTGCAAATTATAGATGTATAGAAGAACATCCAGAAGGATATACAGGAAACATGGAAGAAGAGACAATAGAGGTAAAATACTACTATGAGTTAATAGAACCAACAATCGAAGGAGAAATAGAGAAGACAGCAAATACAAATATAATAGATGAAGAAAGAATGCCAGTATTAACAAAAGAAAGAGGAGAAGTAATATATAACTTAAAATACAAAGTAGAAATCAAAGACTATATAGGAAAAGCGAGAGTAGAAATAGTAGACAAGTTACCAGCAGGAATAGACACAGGCAAATCAGACTTAGCAGGAGGAATATACAGTGAAAGCGACCATACAATAAGATGGATAGAAATAATAAATGATGTAGACACATTTACAAGTGGAAAACCATACACAAAAGAAATAACAAAACAAATAAAAGTAGTATATAAAGATCAAAATCCAGTAGAAGACTTAGTAAATGTAGTAGAAGGAAGAACGACAGTATATTATCCAGAAGACTATTTAGAAAAAGGCGGAGAAGAGTTAAAAGAGGAAGTAGAAGAAGCAAGAGCAATAGTAAAACAAGATTACAAAGTAAACTTCAAGATAGTAAAGGTATGGGAAGATAATGGAAATGCAAAAGGAAAAAGACCAGAAAGTGTAACAGTTGAAATTAAGGTAAAAGACGGAGAAGAAGCATTTACAAAAGAATTAAACCAAAGAAGTAACTGGACATATGAAGAAGTAAAATTACCAAAATATACAGCAACAGGAGAAGAAATAGAATATGAAGTAACAGAGAAAGGAACAGAAGAAGGAAACTTAAGATACTACGATGTAAATATAGAAAAAGCAGAAACAGAAGAAGGATACATATACACAATAACGAACACATATAAGTTATCACAGGCAGATCTAAACACAAGAGTAACAAAGACAGGAACAAAGGAAATAAAAGAAAAAGATCAAGAGATAAAATACACAGTAAACTTCCAAACAGAGATAAAAGACTACGAAGGAGACGGAAAGATAAAACTAGTAGACACATTACCATATAGAATAGACGAGAGTAAATCAAACTTAGCAGGAGGAGTATATGATAGTGCGAGAAAGACAATAACATGGGAGATAGACTTAACAGGAATAAATACAATAGAAGGAGAGACAGGAAACGGAGTAGGAAGTATAATAAATGGAGTATATGTAATAGATATAACAAAAGAAATAACAGTAGTATATATGGACATTGAGTTAGAAGAAGCGAAAGTTACAAATAAAGTAAAAGGAACAGTAGAATTATATGAGACAGAACAGAAAGATGAGGCAGAAGCAAGCTTTGACACAGACCTAAAAGTAGAAGGAAAAGTAGTAGTAAAATACTTTGACATAGATACAGGAGAAGAAATAATAGACCCAGAAACAGGAAATACATATGAATATGAGATAACAGGAAAGATAGGAAACCAATATAAAGCAGAGAAGAAAGACTTAAAAGGATATGAGTATGTAGAAACAGTAGGAGACGAGACAGGAACGATAAAAGAAGGAGAGCAAGAAGTAGATTACTATTACAGGACACTACCAGATGGAGAAGTAACAGTCAAATACGTAGATGAAGAAACAGGGGAAGAGATAACATATACAGAGGAAAATGCAGAAGGAGAAATAGAGCATAAAGAGTATGGATATGAAATAAAAGAACAAATAGGAACAGAATATGAGACAGAGAAGAAAGAGATACCATACTATGTATATGTAAAAGACAGCGGAAATACAAAAGGAGAAATAGAAAGAGAAAGAAAGACAGTAACATACTATTATAGAAAGATGATATTTGATTTATCAGTAAATAAAACATTGATAGGAGTAACATTAAATGGAAAAGAGATAGGAATATCAAATAATCAACTAATGAAAGTAGAAATAAAATCAGCCGAGATAGGAACAGCAGAGGTAATAGCAAACTACAACATAAGAGTAAGAAACGAAGGAGAAATAGCAGGAAAAACAAAAGTAATAGAGAAAATACCAGAGGGATTTGAAGTAGTTGCAATACCAGAGAACTGGAAAGTAAATGCAGATGGTACATTAACAGCAGAAGTAGAATTAGAAGTAGGAGAGACAAAAGATTTACCAGTAACATTAAGATGGATAAGAGGAGAAGAGAACCTAGGAGCAATAACAAATAGAGCAGAATTAATAGGAGTAGACAACATAGCAGGATATGAAGAAAAAGACAAAGAAAATAATGTATCAGAAGCAGTAATGATAGTAAGCATAAAGACAGGCTGGAAAGTAAGCATAATGATAATAGGAATAATAGTAATGTCAATGGCAATAACAGGATATGTAATAATAGCAACACTACGTAGAACAGGAAAAGGACCAGACATAAAGAATATAAAATTCTTAAATAAATAAAAATAATGTAGGGACGTACAAAGCGAGAAAAGGGTAGACATTAGAATGTACTTTTGTAGGGGCGGACAAAGCGAGGAAAAGAATATAAAACAAAATACATTTTGTTTTATATTCTTTTCCTCGCTTTGGCCGCCCCTACAAAGATCAAGAATTTTTAGATTTATGCTAAATATTAAATTTTGATTTTTTTAAAATATAGAGAAAAGAAAAAATAAATGTAGATGTAGTCATACCGAGAAAATGGTAGACATTAGAATGTATTTTTGTAGGGGCGAGCATTGCTCGCCCGCATTTCTTCGAAGGATTACCCTAGAAACATTTTAATAAAATATTATGAAAAATATAACAACTAATAGAAAAAAGCATACAAGAAATAAATTGCACGAAGAAAAAAAGATAAACGGGCGGCCAATTCCCAGGAAATTCTGCTTCGCAGAATTTCCAAGCATTGCTCGCCCGCAATGCTTCGAAGAACTACCCTACGAATATTAAAAATAAAATACTATAATTAAAATATAACAATTAAGGATTATAAATATATAAAAAATAATTTAGACGTAAAGAAAAAAATAATAAACGGGCGGCCAATGGCCGCCCCTACAAGGATCAAAAATGTTTTAATCAACAATTATAATTAAAATATAAAAAATAATAAGGAAAATATATCAAAAAAATTTTGTCCCCATATCCTATTTGTCCTCATAAAATATAATAGGAGGACAATATTATGAATAACATAAAAAAAGGCACTATAGTTAGCAGAAAGTCCTATGAAAATGATATTTTATTTAGAGTAGAAGATATAATAAATACAATCAAAGGAAAATATGCAGTACTAAAAGGAGTAAGTATCAGAATTAAAGCTAATGCTCCTATTGAAGATTTAAATATTGTTGATAAACAGATCGCAAAAAACGAACTTGATAAATTAAATGAAAAAGTAGATAGTAAGATTAGCGAAAATAGAAATCTTATAAATAACTATATAAATATTCTATGTGGCAAGATATTGCACTTAGATGGAGATAGAAGGTATGCAGAAAAATCTGCTAGGTATTATAGAAAAATGGGACTAAATGCTATAGTAAAAAATGTTCCTGAAAATAAACAGCCAATTGTAATTGGTAATTTAATAAGAAGATATAAGCCTGATGTAGTAGTTATAACTCGGACATGATGGTATGATAAAAAATGGAACTGGATTTACAGATATATATAATTATAGAAATTCAAGATATTTTGTAAATACAGTAAAAGAGGCAAGAAAAGCGTCTCAAGGCAAAGAATTAGTTATATTTGCAGGAGCCTGTCAAAGCTTTTTTGAAGCTATTATGGATTCTGGAGCTAATTTTGCTTCATCACCAGCGAGAGTTTTAATAGATTTTATGGATCCACTTACTATTGCAGAAAAAGTCGCAATTACTCCAGAAGAAAAAAATATTACCATTAAGGAAATTTCTTATTTACTAAAAGACGATAATAAAAGAGTAGGTGGCATAACATCAAAAGGAACAAGAAAAAGATATACTTTATAGCAAATATTACAAATATGTAACAAAATTGTAACACAAATGTAACAACATCAAAAACAGAACTCAAAACCGCTGAAATTAAAGGCTTTTACTAAAATTACATTAAACGATATTTTTTGACATTTTATGGTAAAAATGCTATAATTTGCTCATCAATAGAGAAGTAGGTGGTTATATGTTTTGCAAAAGTGACATTGATAATTTAAAGACAGATATTCAAGCGCAGATAGGACAAAAGATACTTATAAAAGGAACTTTAGGAAGAAGTAAGTTTTATGAGAAAGTAGGTACAGTACAAAATGTGTACTCAAATCTATTTGTAGTAAAATGTGATGAAGAAGAAGGAAACACTTCATACAATTACACAGATGTATTGACCAAAAGTGTTGAATTATCTATTTTTGACGGTACTAACTATTTGCCATTAGATATACCAATTTTTGATGAGAAAAAGGCAAAAAAATTGGCTGTTGTACAAGATTAAGCAAAAGATAAAATTTTTATATAAAAATTCCTAGTGAGAACTAGGAATTTTTTTTGTATATTTACATATATATATTAAAAATAAGGAGGGTGCAGAAAATACATTTGTGCCAAAGAAAGGAGTTTATAAGTTAATATGAAAGTTGAAACAGTAAAAAAGAATATTTGTATAAATAGAATAGTAACTCAAAAAACAGAAAAAATTGTGTTAGAAGAGGACGCTATAATTCCAGATATAAAACCTGATATTTTGAAACCAATAAGTACTAGTGGAAATGTGTGTATATACAAAAAAGAGGTAACAGATGGAAAGATAAAGTTAGAAGGAAATATAGCAGTATATTTAATTTACCTAGCAGATAGTGATAAAGATAATATAAGAGGAATTAATACTAATATTGACTTCAAAGAAGTTATTGAATGCAAAGATGCATTAGATGGAATGAGTGTTAATGAGAAGATCACAATAAAATCTATAGAATGTAAAGTTCTAAATGGAAGAAAAGTGAATTTAATAATAGAATTGGAAGCAGAAGTAACAATATATGCAAACGAAGTTCTAGATATAGTAAATGATGTTCAAAATGTACAAGACATTCAAGAGATTAGAAAAAATGTTAAATTTAATTCTGTAGTAGGAAGTAATTCTACAAAAACATATGCAAAAGAGACAATAAAAATAGATACAGGAGATAATTTGGCTGAGATATTAAGAGTAGATGTAAGCATTATTAATAAAGATACAAAAATGAGTTATAATAAAATTTTAGCTAAAGCAGATGCAGATGTAAAGATAATGTATTTGACAGAAGATAATAGAATGAGAAACGTTGAGGAAAAAATTCCAATAATGGGCTTTGTCGAAATGCAAAATATTTCTGAGAATGATATATGTGATACAAAATATACAATGAAAAATATTCTAGTAAAACCTAATTCAGAGGAAGAACATTCAATATATGTTGAGATAGAATTAGAAGTATCATGTAACGCAATTAAAGAGGAACAAATAGAAATATTAGAAGACCTATATAGTCCAAGTATGAATTTAGATTTTAATTCAAGAAATATTATCACAATGGTTAATAAAAAGAATAAAAGTGATGTATACGAAGTTAGAGAAAAAATGCAAATACAAGAATTAGCAGGAGAGAAAATAAGAGATATAAGGATAACACCTAATATTAATAGTGTATCAACAAGTAGAGGAAAAATAAAATATGATGGAGAAATAAGAGCAGATTTCTTGATAACATCAAATAATCAAACAACGATAGAATCAATAACAAAAACAATTCCAATTATGTATGTAATGGATTATGATGAAGTTACAGAAAATAGCAGGATAGACACAAATGTAGAGATAGCGATGCAAGATTTTGTAATTGAAGATTCAGAAGTAACATTAAATATTAACTTAAACTTTGAAGTAAGTCAGTATAATCAAATAAACATGAATGTTATAGAAGATGTTAATATTAATGAAGAAACTTGCAGTGAAAATCCATATAGTATGACGATATATTTTGTAAAAGAAGGGGACACATTATGGAAGATAGCAAAAAAATATAAAAGCACAGTAGATGATATAATAAGACTAAATGAAATAGAAAATCCTGAAAATATTGATGTTGGAATGCAATTATTTATTCCAAAATACGTTTGTGCGAAAAGTAATTAAATGATATGGATAAGATATATTCAAGAGCAAGAATACACATCCCTAGGCTAATTTATGGGAGTAATGGTGGAAATAGAAATTATAATAAGATAATAAAAATTATATTAATATTGGTGATAGCGATTTTAGTAATGATAAATATACTAAATGCTATTAATCCAATATTTGAAAAAGTATGTAGCGATACAGCAAAAAGCATTGTAACAATTGAGGTAAACAGGATAACGACAGTTAATGCAGAAAAATATAAAGATAGTGAAATGATAACTGTTAAACAAGATGACAACGGCAATATACAGCTATTACAAGTAAATTCCACTCCTTTAAATAACATGATATCAGATATAACAAATGATATACAGATAAGTTTAGATAATAATGATAATGTAACTTCTGACATACCATTTGGAAGTGTAACAGGAGTAAAATGGCTTTCTGGTGTAGGACCTAGAATTCCAATAAAGGTAGCCTTATCAGGGACTATTCAAACAAAAATAAGAAATGAATTTAATGATGCAGGGATAAATCAAACAATACATAGATTATGGCTAGACATAGTATGCGATATAGATATATTAACTCCTTATGAGGTTATATCTACACAAGTAACAAATGAAGTAGTATTAAGTGAAAATGTAATTGTTGGTGGAGTACCAACTGTATATATGAATACAGATTCAGACTAAAATGCGATTTCCCTAAGAAAATTAGTATATTTTAACTAAAATGAAACATAAACTTAACAATAAAAAAATAAATAATAAAACAATGGATTTCCGTAATGAAAAAACGCGAAATCCATTGCTTTTTGGCGGATTATGGAATTTACACTAATAACTCAAATTATTATAATAAGGAAAGAAATATTATATTTATATGATAATAATTGGAGGAAGATTCTATGGGAACGAACGAAGAAAAAGACAAAAACGATGAAACCGTTGAGAGAGTAACACACACACACACACACACACACACACGGTAATTCTAAAAGATTAAAAATTTTACAAATTACGACTAAACTAGTAATAATTGGTATATTAGTACTAGCGATTTTCGCATTAGGAAAATTTGCAATAAGAGAAAATATTGTAGTAGTGGAAGAAGCTCAAGAAGAGGTAGATCCAAAAGCAGAAGTTACACATCAAGCAACTGCACCAAGTGGGTATACAGAGATTATAGATGCTGAAGGACTACGAAGTATGAGTAGTAATCTATCAGGAAATTACATCCTAATGAAAGATATAGACATGACAGATGAAGAATGGACACTTTCAAGTACAACATTCAGTGGAATCTTAGATGGAAATAACTATACCATAAGTAATATAAATATAGAATCAAATTACACATATGTAGGAATGTTTGGCTATATTAATAGTGGAACAGTAAAGAACTTAATAATAGACAATATAAGTGTAACATCAACTAATAATAAATACATAGGTGCATTAGCAGGTTATATAAAAGAAAGTAATATAACGAATGTACAAATAAAGGATACGAAAATAATAGGAAAAGGTATAATAGGAGGATTAGTAGGATATAATGATAGTTCTACTATGGACAATATACAAACAACAGGGCTTACTGATATTATGGCTACAGTATCAATAACTAACATAGGAGGAATCATAGGTTTTCTTAAGCGGTGGAACAATAAGTAACTCGAATATAACAGGTACAATGAAAGTGGGAGCAATGGATGAAACATCTGTAAGTTATTTAAGAGTAGGGGGGATAGTTAGCGAAACATCAGAATATGCTAATAAACTAAGGATGATAACAAAAGTGTATGCAAATATACAAATGGATGTAAGTGCAAATGCAGCTTATATAGGAGGCATAGCAGGATATGCTAAAGGTGACACTGGAACAAATAGTGGTCGTATAGAAATGACGGAAGTTTATGCAGTAGGTAATATAACATCTGGAAGGGGTAATGTAGGAGGAATAATGGGCTATTCATATGAGTGTATTCTTAATGATGCATATTCAAATATAAACATAGAGAATAAAACAGGAACTGCATCAGGAATAGCTGCAGAAGTAGGTTACGCTACAACAATAAAAAATACCTATGCGGTTGGAGATTTAGATGCACCTCAAAAACATGGAATAAGTAATAATACTATACAAGATAGTATATCAATAACAAATAGTTATTATTCACCTAAAAGTACAGGGGTAGATGAAAGTGGAGAAAAATTTGGAACAACAAAGACCATACAAGAACTATTATACCAAAATGCATATTCAGGTTATAATTTTAGTTCAACATGGGCAATAGAACCAGAAGGAGGAAGTTTAGCATATTTAAAAAATTTAGGTCTACCTAAAGAAATAACAAAAGATGAAGTTGGATTTGAAACAAGAGTAAAAGTAAAAAGAGAAGATATGAATGGAAATAGACTCGAAGGTGGATCTATTGAAGTAAAAGACGGAGAAGGACAAGTTGTAAAAGAAGGAAGCACAAATTCATTAGGAGTATGCTATATAAAAGATTTGACCACAGGAGAATATACTTTACAGGAAAAAACTGCACCTAAGTATTATGCTAAGAGTACTAAAATATACAATTTTAAAATGACAGAACAAGGAACAGCAGTAGATGCAGTAACAGGGGAAGTTGTAGATCTTATACTAACAAGTGATTTTTTGAAAGTTGAGTTGGAAAATAAAGACATAAATACAGATGCAGGCATAGAAGGTTCAGTAATAGGATTATATACAGAAGAAGGAGAAGAAGTATTAGGTGAAGACGGAGAACACGTAAAAGGAATTACAGATATAAACGGGAAAGTAACATTCATGAAAATAGAACCAGGCACTTATAAATATAAGCAAATATCTGTAGAAGAGCCTTATATATTAGATGAAAATGAATATACAGTAACAATTACAACAGAAGGAACAGTAGAATTTGGAGAAGATAATCAAGGAATAATATATAATAAATCTAGCAACACAACAGAGATTAAAGAAGTATTTTGTGATAGCCTTGTTCAAGGAGTATATAATAATAATTTACAAGATGGAATGTACATATTCAGAATAAAAGGTAAAACAAATGAAGGGGAGGAAGAAGAAAAAGATTATCTAGTAGAACTTATAAATGAATATGAAGACGTAGAGTATACAGTTGAAGAAGATGGAAATTTAATTAGTCTAGGAGATACGTCTACAGACAAAAAAATGCTTGTAGTAAAATACCATAAAAATTTAACAATAGGTGCAGGAGTTACTGTTACAGCTAATACTGTATCAAATTTCACATATAAAAAAGGAATGTTCATCTGTGTAATGGGGGATTTAGTAAATAATGGAACTATAAGTATGACAGAGAGAGGAACATTTGATGAGCAAGGAGAAAATGTATATTTATTAAAAAACAGTGAAGATTCATTTGAATATGTACCAGCTGAGGGGGCATTAGGAGGTTCTGCTGTTCAAGCTATAAATAAATCTGGTACTACAACTCAAACTAAAGGAACAAGTGGAGCAACTGGAGAAAATAGATCTACTGGAGGAGGAGGTTCTGGAGGAGCAATTGCAAGTTCAATGGTAAGTTCACGGAACAGAGACTTCGGGTTCAGGAGCAAATGGTACTTCTTATTCAGGAGGATCAGGAGGAGGAGGAGTTGCGTTTGCTAGTTCCACTGTAACGAATGCACAGAATAATGGTAGAGCTGGAGGAGATGGATTTGCTAATCTTAATATTGGATGGGCTGTTGGAGCCGGTGGAGGAGCAGGCAACCCAGGAGGAGCACCAGGAGGAACCTCTTACAGCGGTAGTGCAGGAAATGGAACAGGTGGATTATTAACTATATATGCAGAAAACCTTACTAATTCAGGAACTATATCATCAAACGGCTCATCAGGAGGAAGTGCATACAGAGCAGGAGGTGGAGGCTCAGGCGGTGGAAGTGTAAACATATTTTATGGAAAAAGTATAACACAAGGAAACATAACTGCAACAGGGGGAAGTGCAGGACTTGGAACTAGAAGTGGTGAGTCAATAAATGGAGGTGCCGGAGGAAATGGTACAGTTACAATAGCAGGAATAGGAACATATAAAGTTCAATATTATAAACAAAATAATAATGATGAAGAATATACATTAGATTTCGAGGAAACTATTATAGGAAAGGTAGGAGCGACAGTTACAGCAACGCCTAGAGAATATGAGGGATACATTTTAAATACAGAAGCAGAAGGAACAGTACAAGAAGGAACAATACAAGAGAATGGAACTTTAGTATTATGCTTATATTACGACCTTATAAAAAAACAATATAAAGTCGAACACTGGGTACAAGATGATACAGCAGGAGGTTCTGGAAGCCAAGAAGAATTACCACATGAATCAACAGCACCAGAGGGATATACAGAAATAAGAACCCCAGAAGAATTACAAAATATGCAAAATGATTTATCAGGAAAATATATTCTTATGAATGATATAGATATGACAAATAAAAAGTGGACAATTATTGGAAAAACTTACAGTTCACCTTTTAAGGGAACCTTTGATGGAAATAACTATACCATAAGCAATCTATCTATAGAAGATGCAAGTCAAGCTGTAGGAATGTTTGGTAATATTTATAATGGAAGTGTAAAAAACCTAAAGATAGAAAATATTAATGTAAATGCAATAAAACCAACAAAAACAGTTAGGGAGGTATACGTAGGAGGATTAGCAGGATATATAAGAGAATCAACAATAGAAAATGTACAAACAATAGGAACAAACTCAATTACTAATAATAAAACGAACTTTATATTATATTTAGGTGGATTAATAGGTTTTCAAGAAAGGGGGACTATAAACAATGTTAAAGTAAAAGCAGAAATAGCATCAAATTGCATAAATACATCAAATGTAGGTGGAGTAGTCGGAGGCTTATTAAATGATACGTCTTCTGTTGATAATATAAAAAATACATATGCAGATGTAAATATATCCGTAGAAAACTCAACTGCAGATACAAAGGTAGGAGGAATAGTAGGTAACATATCAACAACCTCAACGCAAAGTGTACCAGCTATAATATCACGAAATTATTCAACAGGAAGTATAAAAATGGGACAAACCTCTAGTACAACATATGGTACATATGCAGGAGGAATTGTAGGATATGTTACGGGTGATGCAACAATAAAAGATGAGTATTCTACTTTGAATATAGAAGGAAAAGATATAGGTAAAAATACTGCAATAGGAGGAATTTTAGGTTCTCAAAATGCAAAAGATGCAATTATAACGAATACATATTATGCAGGAAAAATAGATGGAACATTTTCAACTAAATACATAGGAGGAATTTTTGGAGCATCAGGAACAATGTATCAGATTACAAACAGTTACTGGTCACCAGAAATAACAGGAGAAAACACAAGCTCAAGTACTCATGGCACACAAGTAACTGCAGAAGCTATGCTTAAACAAGAAACATATTCAGGATTTGATTTCGATAGTATATGGGCAATAGAAGAAGGAAAAGGCATGCCATATTTACAAAGCCCAGGTAAGATAGATGAAAACGATAGTGGAGACAGCGGAAGCGGTGAAGATAGTGAAAATACCGGAGAAGGAGAAATAACATTCCCAGGCTATAAACTACAAGAAACAGATGAATTAGAAGGGGGATTGGACGCATCAGTAAAAGCAGAGCCAAACGAATATGATGGATACATATTAAATAAAAGAGTAAAATGGACTAAAGAAACGGGAGAAGTAGCAGAAGATGGAAGTTT